>CALQJV010000256.1 GCA_943330985.1 Chitinophaga pinensis | reverse complement strand
TGGAAGATTTGGGCTTGAAATACACGCAGCCCGAAGTCTATGACGAAATCATCACCAAACTTAAAAATACCGATGAGGTTCGGAAGCGCTTCATCAGTCGATTTGTAAATCCAATTCGAAAAAGTTTATCCGAGCAAGGGTTAACATTCGATATCAAAGGTCGTCCGAAGTCCATTTATTCGATTTACAATAAAATCAAAATCAAGGGAATTCCTTTTGAGGAAATCTTCGACATATTTGCCATTCGCATCATCATTGATACACCAACAGAAACCGAGAAGACCGACTGCTGGAGAGTATATTCGATCATCACAGATATTTACCAACCCAACCCCGACCGATTGCGCGATTGGATTTCAACACCTCGAGCAAATGGCTACGAATCGTTGCATACAACCGTGATGAGTCCAACAGGTAAATGGGTTGAAGTGCAAATTCGTTCGAAACGGATGGACGAAATAGCAGAACGAGGCTTTGCTGCACATTGGAAATACAAAGAACACAGCGATTACGAAAGCGGAATCGATGAGTGGTTAGGACGAATTAGAGAGATGCTTGAGCATTCCGACACCAATGCCTTGGAGTTCATCAATGATTTTAAACTGAATTTATTTTCAGAAGAGATTTTCGTTTTTACGCCCAAAGGAGAATTAAAAACATTGCCAAGCGGTTCATCGGCACTTGATTTCGCATTCGATATACACTCTGAAGTAGGCATGGCTTGCATTGGTGCCAAGGTGAATAATAAATTGGTTCCACTGAGTTACAAATTAAAAAGTGGAGATCAGATTGAAATCCTCAGTTCGAGCAAACAGAAACCCAAAGAAGATTGGCTAAACTTTGTAGTAACTGCAAAAGCGCGTTCCAAAATAAAATCGGCGCTCAAGGAAGAAAAGCGCAAAGTAGCAGACGAAGGCAAAATCATTTTGGATAAAAGTCTGAAGGAGAACAAAATTGCACTCGATGGCAATGTGATAAGCAATCTTCTTAAACACTACAAGTTACAAAGTCAGCTCGATTTGTATTTCAGTATCGGCGAGGGAATTATCAAATTAGAGAACATCGCCAAAATAGCCAAAGGTGAGCAACACAGCTGGTATAAATTACTTCGCAATAAATTTAAACGCAGCGATTCCGACGATAAAGAGGATCAGCCAGCCACGCTCGAGAATATTGTTAAAGACATTCGCGGCAAATCCGACATGTTGGTTATTGGCGAAGACATGGACAAGATTGACTATCATTTGGCGGTCTGTTGCAACCCGATTCCTGGCGATGAGGTTTTCGGGTTTGTAACTGTGAACGAAGGAATTAAAATCCACAAAACCAATTGTCCAAATGCGATTAGTTTGATGTCGAACTACGCTTACCGAATCGTAAAAGCACGTTGGATGAATCAGCAACAGCTTGCATTCATGGCAGGAATTCGTGTGAATGGTAATGACGATGTGGGAATTGTAAACAACATCACCCGAATTATTTCGAACGAACTGAATGTAAATATGCGTTCAATCAGTTTCGATAGTCAGGACGGAGTATTTGAAGGTAACATCATGGTGTTTGTTCATGATACGAATCACTTGACTTCCCTGATGACCAATATCAAGCAAGTAAAAGGCGTAACCTCGGTTCTTCGTATGGATTCAAAATGATCCAAAGAAAGCTGATAAATTTCAAATGAAAACAAGGGCTTTTTATTACTTTTACGGCTTCCCGAAAGAATATGCTGAACCAAGAAACAAAAGAAAGTGTTAAACAGATTTTTTCCGATTACTTGGAACAAAAAGGGCATCGGAAAACTCCCGAACGCTTTGCGATTTTAGATGAAATTTATTCGCATAACGGACATTTTGATATCGAATCGTTATACGTGTACATGAAAAACAAAAAGTACCGTGTAAGTAGAGCTACCTTATACAATACCATTGAATTGCTTCTTACTTGTAAGTTGGTAACAAGGCATCAATTCGGGAAAAATCAAGCACAATTTGAAAAATCATTCAAATACAAACAGCACGATCATTTGATTTGCACAGAATGCGAAAAAGTATTTGAATTCTGTGATCCGCGAATCCATCAAATACAAAACATGACTGGCGATATGTTGAACTTTACAATCAGCAGTCACTCCCTTACATTTTATGGAAACTGCAATCAATTGGCTAAACTTGGTAGCTGCGATCATATGATAAATAAATCAGATTCATAATGGCATTCACTTTTGAAATTGAAAAAGAAGCTTCATTTCCAGTTCTTTGTTTACAAGGCAATTTACTAGAGCGTAATGAAGCACAAGAATTATTGGAAGAAACAAACGATGTAATTGCCAATGAAACCAATAAAATCATCATTGATTTAGAAGAACTTGATTACATAAACAGCAGCGGACTCAATGTACTACTTAATATTTTCACACGAGTTCGAAATGCAAACGGCGAATTGGTAATCTGCCATGTCAATGAAAAACTCCAAAAATTGTTTGTCATAACAAAACTCCATGATGTTATAAAGCAAACCAACACACGCGAAGAAGCGGCAACATTACTAGCATCTGAAAATCAATAATCAACACCATGAAACTAGATATTTTACTTGGATTGCAATGGGGTGATGAAGGCAAAGGAAAAATTGTAGACGTACTATCTCCACAATATGAGGTAATTGCACGTTTTCAAGGTGGTCCAAATGCAGGACATTCTTTGGAATTCAACGGAATAAAGCACGTGCTTCACACAATTCCTTCGGGAATTTTTCATGCCGAATGCGAAAACATCGTAGGAAATGGTGTTGTGATTGACCCAGTAATCTTCCAAAAAGAAATTCTTGCGTTGAGTAGTTTAGGAGTTGATGCACGTAAAAACTTATTGATTTCGCGCAAAGCACATCTTATACTTCCAACACATCGCTTAATTGATGCAGCTTCTGAAGCGTCAAAAGGAGCATCTAAAATTGGATCTACCTTGAAAGGAATTGGTCCAACATATATGGATAAAACGGGGCGTAACGGATTGAGAATAGGTGACATTACACGTCCCGATTTTATGGAACGTTATCAGCTTTTGGTGAAAAAGCATGAAGAAATTTTAGCACATTACAATTTCAGTTACAACCTCGAAGAATTAGAACCTGCATTTTTTGCTGGAATCGAACACCTTCGCACATTTCGTCATATTGACAGTGAACATGTGTTAAATCATCATCTTAAAGCAGGCAAAAAAGTCCTTGCCGAAGGAGCTCAAGGTTCATTGCTCGACATCGATTTTGGATCGTATCCATTTGTCACCTCTTCCAATACAATTAGCGCGGGAGCATGCACC
>CALQJV010000255.1 GCA_943330985.1 Chitinophaga pinensis | reverse complement strand
TCATCGTACATTTTAACCAAACGAGAACCTTCATTTTGAGCAATACGTTGAGTTGGAACACCAGTCATCATAGCAACAACTTCCGCTACATTATCTTCAGTAACTGTTTGACGATTATTACGGGTTTCTTCTTCCCAAGCTTTTTTCGCCGCTTCTAATTGCTCAATTAGCGTTTTTTCTTTATCGCGAAGACGTGCGGCTTCCTCGTATTTCTGACTTTTTACAACTTGAATCTTCTCCGCTTTGATTTCTTCAATTTTACCTTCAATATCGAGAATATTCTGAGGGACATGAATATTTGTAATATGAACACGAGAACCTGCTTCGTCAAGTGCATCAATGGCTTTATCTGGAAGATGGCGATCGCTCATATAACGTTGTGTTAAAACCACACAAGCTTTTAGCGCTTCTGGAGTATACGTTACATTGTGATGGTCTTCGTATTTTCCTTTGATATTATTCAAAATTTGAATTGTTTCTTCTTCAGAAGTAGGATCAACTACAACCTTCTGAAAACGTCGTTCTAAAGCACCATCCTTTTCTATATACTGACGATATTCATCCAATGTTGTTGCTCCAATGCATTGAATTTCTCCACGTGCAAGTGCTGGTTTAAACATATTGGAAGCATCAAGTGAACCGCTTGCTCCACCAGCACCAACAATGGTATGAATTTCATCGATGAATAAAATAACATCTGGCGATTTTTCCAATTCATTCAAAACCGCTTTCATACGTTCTTCAAATTGTCCGCGGTATTTTGTACCAGCTACTAAAGAAGCAAGATCTAAGGTAATTACTCGTTTGTCGAAAAGTACACGCGATACTTTTTTCTGAACAATGCGCAATGCCAATCCTTCAGCAATTGCCGATTTTCCTACACCCGGTTCACCAATTAAAATTGGATTGTTCTTTTTACGACGTGATAATATTTGAGAAACACGTTCAATTTCTTTCTCTCGTCCCACAATTGGATCTAACTTACCATCTTCGGCAGCTTTGGTTAAATCGCGACCGAAATTATCGAGTACAGGTGTTTTCGATTTGGTATCACCTACTTTTTTTGTACCACCAGAAGCGCCTCCAAACGTATTTCCATCTTCATCATTGTCATCATCCATCGGATTACTTGGTGCTTGGGCGCGGGGCTCTTCGGTTAAAAGATTTTTCAATTCGTCGCGAACGGTTGTGTAATTCACGTTTAAATTCTCTAAAGTTTTTGTGACAATATTGTCTTCGTCTTTAAGAATAGCGAGCAATAAATGTTCAGTTCCTATAAGACTTGTTTTAAATAAACGCGCTTCTAAGTAGGTAACTTTTAGCGCTTTCTCTGCCTGCTTAACAAGCGGTATTTGATTTAGGTTAAGCGACTTGCTTGTAGATACTTTAATGGATGATTCAATTTTTTTACGAAGGTCTGAAATATCTACTCCCAGGCTTTTCATAATTTTTACAGCCATTCCTTCGCCTTCGCGAATGATGCCTAATAATAAGTGTTCTACACCCATATAATCGTGTCCTAAGCGGAGGGCTTCCTCCCGGCTATAGGAAATTACATCTTTTACTCTTGGTGAAAATCTCGCGTCCATGGTAGGTAGTTAAATTGTGGCAGTCGTTTTCAAAGATATGCAAAATGCAAATGCTTCGATGACAAATTTATTGGCAAGTTATTAGTTATGTTCAGATTCAATTGTTAATTACAAACAGAAATTTGTTAATACTAACCTATCTAAAAATAGTCTTGAATTATACAAAAGTCTATATTCGCATTTCGAATTATTTAAAGCTTTTAACAACAACTATACACTTCTTGTATTACTGATTATATGGCAGAGGGAGAAAAAATTATTCCGATAAACATCGAAGAAGAAATGAAAACGGCTTACATCGATTATTCGATGTCGGTAATTGTGTCACGTGCACTCCCAGATGTGCGGGATGGTTTAAAGCCCGTTCACAGACGTGTTCTTTTTGGAATGCAAGAATTAGGAGTTTCGGCATCACGGCCACATAAGAAATCAGCACGTATTGTTGGTGAAGTACTTGGTAAATTTCACCCACATGGCGATACATCTGTATATGATGCCATGGTTCGTATGGCGCAAGAGTGGAGTTTACGTTATCCATTGGTTGACGGACAAGGAAATTTCGGATCGGTGGATGGAGATAGTCCGGCAGCGATGCGTTATACCGAGGCTCGTTTAAAGCGAATTGCTGAAGAGATGTTGGCTGATATTGATAAGAATACAGTCGATTTCAAATTAAACTTCGATGATTCATTAGAGGAGCCAACTGTTTTACCTGCAGCCATTCCGAATCTATTAATTAATGGTGCATCAGGAATTGCTGTTGGTATGGCTACGAACATGCCTCCACATCAATTAGGAGAAGTGATTGATGGAATTTTGGCTTATATCGACAATCGTGAAATTACGATTGAAGAATTAATGAAGCATGTTAAAGCGCCCGATTTTCCAACTGGCGGAACTATATATGGTTACGAAGGGGTAAAAGATGCTTTTGAAACGGGGAGAGGACGCATCGTACTGCGCGCCAAATCTTCAATAGAACAAGCTGATAATGGACGTGAGCGCATCATCGTTACGGAAATTCCTTACATGGTGAACAAAGCGGAAATGATTCGCAAAACGGCCGAACTGATCAACGATAAGAAAATCGAAGGAATCAGCGACATGCGCGATGAAAGTGACCGTGATGGAATGCGCATAGTATATGAGTTGAAAAAAGATACAATCACCAATGTTGTATTAAACAATCTATATAAGCATACACAGCTACAGTCTTCATTTTCAGTAAATAATATTGCGCTTGTTAATGGTCGTCCTGAGATGTTAAATCTTAAGACACTCATAAGCCACTTTGTTGAACATCGTCATGACGTTCTCATTCGTCGCACAAAATTCGATTTAGAACAAGCTGAAAAACGAGCACATATATTAGAAGGATTTCTGATTGCTCTTGATAATTTGGATGAAATTATCAAACTAATTCGAGCATCTCGAACACCTGATGATGCAAGAGAAGGTTTGATGGTCGGATTTAGTTTATCTGAAATTCAATCTCGTGCTATCTTAAATTTAACACTTCAGCGATTAACAGGACTCGAGCGTGATAAAATACGTGATGAGTATGCTGAATTGATGAAAACGATTGATCATTTGAAAGAGATTTTAGCAAATGAGACGCTTCGCATGACCATTATCAAAGATGAATTGTCATTGATAAAAGAGAAATACAACGATGAACGCCGCACAAACATTATCTATGCAGCCGATGGCGAACGTATTGAAGATTTC
>CALQJV010000254.1 GCA_943330985.1 Chitinophaga pinensis | reverse complement strand
TTCTGAACTGATGATATTCATTTTACGACGCTCCAATTCTTGAAACATACTTCCAAAATCTTTGAATGAAGTGTATAGGAAAGCCTTACCATCTTCTTCAAAAATCTCTTCCAATCCAAAATCAATCAGCTCCAATTCCAATTCTTCCAAATCGAGACCTTCCATTTCCAATGTAAAAACAGCCTTGCGATCAAAGATAAAATCGAGCGATCCTGTTTTACCTAGAGCCCCTTCAGCACGAGAAAAATACATACGCACATTGGCAACCGTACGGATTGAATTATCGGTGGAAGTTTCCACCAAAACAGCCACACCATAAGGACCATATCCTTCATAAACAATTTCATCCAAATCTTTTGAATCCTTAGCAGATGCACGTTTAATGGCAGATTCAATATTGTCTTTGGGCATGTTAATAGCCTTGCAATTTTGAATGACAACACGCAACGTTGGGTTAGTTTCAGGATCTCCTCCACCCTGCTTTACAGCCATCGATAATTGCTTTCCTAACTTGACGAAATCTTTCGCCATTTTACTCCAACGTTTTTCTTTGCGTGCACGTCTAAATTCAAATGCTCTTCCCATAATGTATGTTGCGGAAAATAAATCCGATTAAGTAAATTTGTATAATTCGGGATGGCGTGATTTGAAACCGCACGCCCTCTTCCCTCAGAAGAGAATTTTACCAAGCTTAGTTTTATCCCGAAATATGGTTCAAAACTAAGGATTTTTTCAAGATTCAAAAAAATTGAAACACGATATATTAGCAATCATTCATATAAAAATGTAGGTTCCGGATTTACACATAGGAGAAAACAAACCTTTGTGTAGATATAGTGCTTTATTGAAAATTTCCAAAAAGTATTGTTTACCAAAATTGGTTGATTAAATTCAATTTGTATTAACTTTGAATCATCTATTTATATTAAATGCCTTGTTGATAGGCGCTTGACTGAAATACATTTTACAAATGAAAAATATACGCTTTTATCTTTTTATTTCATTTTCTATTGCTCTTGCATCCTGTAAAAAAGACGATTCTTCCGATGTAATTATCGATGATGTTAGCCCTACGCCTCCTCAACTTTCTCTATCATATAAGTTTGATGTGAATGGTGATTCTTTAACTACAAATACTGATTACAAAATTTCGGATTCCCTGCATGTAAAATTCGAAACGGTTCAATTTTACCTTTCCAATATTTCACTTTTAAAAGAAAGTGGACTAGTTAAATCTACCAACGATGTTGTTCTAGTTAAAACAAGTAATACTATTTCGAACTTAGGTGATTTTCCTTCGGGTGTTTATACAGGCATTCAATTTTGTTTTGGAATTGACTCTTTAAGAAACCACTTAGATCCAACATCTTATTCTGCCAATAGCCCACTTGCCTTGCAAATTCCATCTATGCATTGGAGTTGGAACCAAGGATATATTTTTGCAATCATAGAAGGAAAATATTCAACAGACTCGCTGAGCGATAGTAATACTGGGAATACTTTCTCATATCACATTGGATTAGATCAAAATTTTAAAGACAATATTGCTTTTACATTTCCTTCCTCCATTCTGGTAAATGCAAATCAAACAAGTGTGGTTAAATTAAAGGTAAATCTGGCAACAATTTTCAATAGTTTATCCATGTCAACAGATAATTCAACTACTTCAACTGTTAATGCGGGCTTAGCTCTTCGAGTTAGAAACAACCTCATTTCAGGAATTAATTTAAATTGAACATGATACTAAATCGGTTAATTGTATTGGTTGTTTTGGTTCTTTCACTTTTCACATCTTGCAAAAAAGATGAGCAAATTGTTGAGCCCGATCCCGAAGCAACAACCGGTAATGTTGAAATTCGATTTAACCCAACAGTCAATGGATCAACCTTCCAGATGAATCAGGAATTTATTGGCCCCAATAACTTGAAAATGCGGTATGAGGCTTTAAAATTTTACCTATCTCAAATTCAACTTTCAAATGGATCTTCAATTTTGGGGACAAAAGATGTTGCCCTGATTGACTTTTCATTAAGCAATAATTCGTTCACATTCGAAGCAAACGAAGGAGTCATCAACCAAATAAATTTTGGAGTTGGCTTGACGAAAGAACTCAACGGAACCAATAATCCCAACTTTACTCCTTCAATTTATCCCATCGATAATCCTTTGAGCATCTATAAAGGAATGTATTGGACTTGGGCAAGTGGTTATATTTTCTCTTTGATGGAAGGTCGAATTGACACAAGCGCTGCGCAAGATCAAAATCCAGATTATTCATTTTTTTACCACGCTGGACTTGATACATTATATTCATCTTACAGCATTTCTGGCTTTAATGCTGCAGTTGTAAAAGGTCAAAAAACCACGATTAATTTAAAAATAGAATTGAACGATGTTTTTCGGAATGATACCGACACGATTAATATGAAGCAGAATTATTTCACTCATACAAGTGATAATTTTGACCTTGCTAAAAAGGTGATTACGAATCTTGGCAATGCCATTCGAAAGCAATAAACATGAAAACGATTTGGGGGCTCATCTTAATGATATTGGCATTATCGGCTTGTTCAAAAGATGCGGCTTTACCTGATCAAGAAATTATCGAGTTCCCAACTCCAAAAGGCTTTCCAGATCCTACTATACCTTCATACAATTTACTTACAAGAGCGAAAATTAATCTCGGAAAAAAACTCTTCTTCGACCCAATCTTTTCCAAAGACAATTCAATTTCTTGTAATTCTTGCCACAAGCAATCAAATGCCTTTGCCGATGAACAAACACTTAGCTTGGGCGTTAATAATCAAACTGGATTTCGAAATTCACAAGCTTTATTTAATCTTGCTTGGAGACCTTCTTTTTTCAGAGATGGTGGTGTAACAAACTTGGAACTCAGTCCACTTAATGCCATAACATCGCATGTAGAAATGGATAATCGTATTGATGTTATAGTAAATCGTTTGAATAAGATTCCGACTTACCAACGTATGTTTCGTGTTGCATTTAATGATACCGCTTCAACGAATGGAGTTCTTCATGCATTTGCCTGTTTTCTTAGAACATTAATTTCAGCTGATTCGCCTTACGATCGTTATGTGAACAATGGAGAACTGAATGCATTAAACGCTTCGGCTAAACGAGGAAAGGAGTTATTTTTTTCAGGTAAAACCGATTGCTCGCAATGCCATTCGGGTTTTAATTTTACCAACAATACATTTCAATCGAATGCTTCATCTGAGACTTATCCTGATTCAGGCAGACAACGCATCACGCTTTTACCCGATGACCGCGGCAAATTTTTAGTGCCATCTTTACGCA
>CALQJV010000253.1 GCA_943330985.1 Chitinophaga pinensis | reverse complement strand
GGATGTTACAGGTTCGAGTGAATCGGCATTCGGAGCTGCATAAAAATACAATGAGCCTCTTAAGAAATGTGATGTGCTGTCGCTGATGTGAAATTGAATGGAAGAAGCCGCATTTCCGCCAATTTCATAGATAATACAATAAACCTTTTTTTCAGGAATATTGACTGTATATTCTTCAATTTGACTTGCTTTTGCAGCATGTTTATATGCCAAGTTGCGCGAGTCCTCGAATAGTTGGTTGAGATTACCATGAACATCTTTATAGCTCAGGTAAACCGTAGCATGCTGTTTCGGGAATGATATATTCGCCCAGCATTTTTCCATTCTTCGAGTTGTATCAATCTGCACTGAAGCATATCGGGGAAACTCAAACGCATAAGGACATTCTGATTCGAATTGTTGATACGCTTTTTCAGGCAAATCAATGCGATAATAGCCACGAGGTCGAGGCATTGTAATTTCTTCTTCGGAACAGGATGAGAAAAACAATGTGAGTCCGAAAAGAAAAAGAATGCCTAATTTCATAGGGTTAAGAGATTTGGGAAAGCACGAAGATAAAGCGGGATTTTTAATTAACGATTTGAGGAAGAAGTAAATTCGTTTGTTGAACATTATTCTCTTTCTAAATACCGTGTAATGATTCGAGGAAACGCCTTTTGATGAAGTTGTTCCAATGAACTTAACTCCGCATTATTAAAAAAAGACGATGGAAGAGATTCTACTCGAACATGTATAAAATGAGTGATCAGCTTTTGATGACTAAGCACATGAATAATTTCATTAGAAATATGCACGATCGAATAATTCTCCGAATTAAAAAAAGGATGGGCCTGTTTAAAATCGAACGTGTTTAAATCTGAAAAAATCTGTTCTAATTCAATTAAAGGAAATTGGTATAGACTGGCCCAAATATCGGAATCGGATCGTTTTTGAATGAGTGTTTGACCAAGTTGATCTTCAAAAATTAAAAATAGAAGGTAACGATTTCTAACTTTCGTTTTTTGAGATTTAACAGGAAATGACTTGATTGTTTGGTTTTTATAGGCGTAACATTGCGTTCGAAAAACACAGCTTTCACAGGTTGGATTTGCAGGCTTACAAACCATTGCACCAAATTCAATCATAGCTTGGTTGAAATCTCCTGGCTGATTTGGATTAAGAAGCGATTGTGCGAGTAGTTTGAATTCCTTTTGACCTTTCGATGAATCGATTGGCGTTTGAATTTCAAAAAGCCGAGAAAGGAATCGATAAACATTTCCATCAACAACAGCTTCAGGAATGTTGAATGCAAAAGAAGCTATGGCTGCGGCAGTGTATGGACCAATTCCAGGAAGCGCTAGTATATCAGCATAAGTTGAAGGAAAAACACCATTATATTGATCTCGAACTTGAATTGCAGTTTTATGTAGGTTTCGTGCACGTGAGTAATATCCGAGCCCTTGCCAAAGTAGAAGAACATCATCTTGGGGAGCATTCGCCAAATCCAAAATGGTAGGAAAGCGCTCCAAAAAAGCGAAATAATAGTTGGCTCCTTGCTCAACACGTGTTTGCTGAAGGATGACTTCTGAAAGCCAAATTGCATATGGATCTTTGGTTTCTCTCCAAGGTAATTGACGAAAAGATACATTATACCATGCTAATAATTGTTCTGAAAAACCCGTGTTTGCCTTATTCATCATAGCAATGATAAGAATTTGAAGTTTTGAAAAAAAACATTTTCGTTTGAAAAGAAAACCACTATCTTTGCCACCCGATTTTCTGAGACGTAAAACGTAGATTATCAAAAAACTAAATCAATCATAAATCCTTAAAAATTTGACCAGCCATGACCAAAGCTGAAATTGTTGCCGAGATTGCAGATAAAACAGGAATTGAAAAAGTAACCGTACAAGCTACTGTTGAGGCTTTTATGAAAACTGTTAAAACCAATTTATCTTCTGGAAAGAACGTATATCTTCGTGGGTTCGGTAGCTTTATCGTAAAAAAACGTGCAACTAAAAAAGGCCGTAACATTTCTAAAAACACAACCATCATTATCCCTGAGCATTTTATCCCTTCATTTAAGCCAGCTAAAACATTCAGCGATAAAGTAAAGAAATCAGTGAAAGCCTGATAATTTATTTGGATGACACGCAATCAGATTCTTGTAATTTCAGGAACACTTCTCATAGGTGCTACAGTTTTTCTGTTACCCCGAGAAGGATTTCGAAAAGAAGAATCAAAGTCACCCAATCTTGAAGTTGCTGCTAATGAACAGTTTCAAACACAGTTAGAAGCTGTTAAGAAAAGCAGTGATGCAAAAGCACTTGTTCGAATAGAGTTCTTTGAAGATCGCCTGAATAAGGCAAATGGAGCAGAAAAATTTGTCTGGTTCGATTCGCTAACTAGCGTTTGGGATAGTCAAATGCGTCCCGGTATTGCTGCTGAATACGTTTTCCAAAAAGCCGAGCTTTCAAACAGTTTAGCCGATTGGCTCGTTGCGGGCAAACGCTATTTGGGACTTGCGCGCTTTTTTGAGGGGGAAGATAAAACTGCCTTTTCTCAACGAGCAATAGATTGTTTGGTTAAAGCGAATGAGCTTGATCCCAAGAGCAACGATGTTAAAACGCAGTTGGGAATTGCTTATGTTAGCGGAAGTCAAGAACCCATGAAAGGCATTATGTTGCTTCGAGAAGCGGTGAGCGCAGACTCAACAAATATAGAAGCACAGCTTAATTTAGGATTTTTCTCCATGCAGAGTGGGCAATACGACAAGGCGGTTTCTCGATTTGAGAAAGTACTTGCTTTACAACCCGATCTATATGAAGTTCAAATATATTTGAGCGATGCGCTTGAAGCGAACGGAGATAAAAAAGAAGCTCTCCGAACTCTACAAGCACTGATAAAAAATAGTACGGATACCTTGCTGCTTAAAGAAGCAGAAATACGTATTCAACGAATTCAATAAGTTTAATCAATAAAAAAAATTGTTATGCCAAGCGGTAAAAAAAGAAAACGTCATAAAATGGCTACTCACAAACGCAAAAAGCGTTTAAGGAAAAATCGTCATAAGAAGAAATAATTAACAAATACCGAATGAAAAGAACATTGGGTTTAATCCTTTGGATTTACAGTTCTTTTCTTTCATTGGTATTTTGTTCCTGTTTCAAACTCCGGATTAAATGACTCAAAGGGCCATTCTAAATGCTGCCCTTTTTTGTCATTTGTATAAACTACTCCGGAAAATTAGAATACATACGTGAACAAAGAACTGATCATCAATGCCTCCGGCAATGAGATCGTCATTGCACAACTGGAAGATCGTCGATTAATAGAGTTAAACCGAG
>CALQJV010000252.1 GCA_943330985.1 Chitinophaga pinensis | reverse complement strand
TCTTCGGTTTTAATACCAGCCAAAGCACGATGCACCAATTTTCCGAGGGCAAGTGCCGAACTATCATCGCCTAATTCCCAGTTTTTGGGAGCTTGACGACTAATGGTAATCTTATCTTGCCATGGTATAATGTTGTATGGGTGAACAACACTCGAAGTTTTACTATCCTTCGATTCGGGGCGCTCATTTTTAAAGTTCTCATCACCCCAAGAACAACTGCCTGCTTCAAAATTTTCGGATTGATTAGCAAGCCCGTACTTTTCTAAATAGGTTTCCCAGCCCGATTGCAAACTTCCATTGATACCACTTCTTCCCGAAATTATATACAATGCATCTTCGGGACGTGTAGTGGCAACATATAACAAATTAATAGCATCGAGAGCAGTTCGGTCTTCTTCTTCTGTAACATATCCCGATAACTTTGTTGTTTTTAATTCGGAATTGAGTTTTAAACGAGCGGCAAGTAAATCCTCGGGTAGCAATTCCTCATCATCCACCCAATCTACTTTGGGTTTGGGCCTATCTCCATAAGCAAAGGGAATTATCACCACCGGAAACTGAAGTCCTTTGGATTTATGAACGGTCATGATGCGAACGGCATTGGCGTCTTGAGGCAATGTAATGCTAAGTTTTTCGCGTTTCTCCTCCCAGAATTCGAGAAACAGGGGAATGTCAATAGCCGCTGAACGTCCTGTATTCCAAACAGCTTCCAAGAAAAATTGCAAATAGGTATTCGATTGAATATCGATAGAGAATGTTTCGCAAATACTAAAACAACATTCCAATAATGACATGGTTCGGAGATCGCCCAATTGCATCGTCATTCCTACATTATGCATTAATTTCAGCACACTCTTTTCTCCCATTCGTTCATGCGTTAATAAATCATGAATGTTGGTATAAGGAAGTTTATTCTGAGCGATTAGGTATTTGCAAACAACCAATAAGTTTAATGATGTATTGGATCCAATCATTATATTCATCCACGCTACCAATAATGCTACTTCGGGTGCATTTTGAACCAACAAAGATTCGCTCGAAATAACAGGGATTTTGTTGTTTAATAGATGACCGGCGAGCAAAGTGCCTTGCTGATTTTTTTTCGTGAGAATGGCAATATCTCGTGGACGATAATTTTTGTTTTCGAGTAAATCCTTGATAATTTCCAAGCAACGATTGAGTTGCATTTCATCGCGATCGATCGAGTTTTTTTGATAAGGAATCAAATCCATTTGCACATAGCCACCAAGTTTACCAGCAGGCGCCATCTGTTTTTGGTTATCGTATACTTCTTTGTATTTATCGGGAAGTAATTCCGTTTGGATGAATTCGTAAAGATGATTGTTGAAATCGATGATTTCGGGAAGACTTCGGTAATTAACTTTCAGAGTTTCGTGCTTGTGCAATGCCTTGAGAAGCACGTAACGTTCTTTTTGTATCTTATTTAAATTGAGTGGATAGGGATGGGGTAATTGCGCAAATTGTTCAACTTCACCACCACGAAACCGATAGATTGCTTGCTTGCCATCACCCACTATAAGAGAGGTGTTTTTTTCTGATAAGCCATTTTGAACCAAGGGCAATAAATTCTGCCATTGAAGGATGGATGTATCTTGAAATTCATCAATTAAATAATGGTTGTATTTTTCTCCCAAACGCTCAAATACAAATGGAGCGGGTTCGTTAAACACAATTTCTGCAACGCGACGGTTAAATTCTGAAATATGAACAATGAACTGATCATCACGAATTTGATCAATCATTTTATTGATTTCGTTAAGAAGCGCAATGGAATAAATGGTGTCTTTTAACTGATGTTCAATAATATAATCGGATTTTTTTTCTTCCCACATTGCCATAATAGAACGACCAATTTCACCCAATTCATCTTGAACCGATTCAACGCGTTGAAGTATATCGGGTTTTGGTTTCGATGCGGTCCATTTGTTTTCATAGAGAGCTTGACTATGATAGGAATTTAATGTGATGGGGATGCCATACCCCATTTTCGCAGCATTAACGAAGAATTTACCAATTCCTTTTTTACCCTGAAAAAAATCGGTAATTTTTAAACCCGCTTCTGAAATTATATTCAATGCAGTTTGACCTTTTTCCTGAAAAAGCATTTCGATATCGGTGCAGTTATTTTGCAGTTTTAATCGGATATCCAAAAAATCGGAAACGGAAATATGACTTAACTTATTGATGATTTGCGCCTTTTGTTCTTTCAATAAATCTCTTGCCGAATTGAATAAATCTTCATTCACGCTCATGTTCCGTTCTTCGTCGGTTCGAGTTTCTGTAAAACCGACTAAGGCGCGTGTTATGGCTTCATCATTACCCACTTTTTCCATAATTTGCTCAATGGCTTGTTGGAGTATTATTTCCTGATCCAATTCTACCGAAAAGTTAACAGGCAAATGTAAATCGTGCGCAAAGGTGCGGACCACGCGATGCATGAAACTGTCGATGGTTCCAATAGAAAAGTCGGAATATTGATGTAAAATGGCAGAAAGTGTTTTTTCGGCTCGCAATTTCACCTGCAATTTGGGAACATTTATTTCTTCGGAAATTGTTTGAAGAAGTAATTTATTGGCTTCTTTTTCAGGACCATTAGCTGCTGCTATATCGTGCAATACATGAATTACACGTTCTTTCATTTCAGCTGCTGCTTTGTTGGTAAACGTTATGGCAAGAATCCGACGAAACCTATAGGAATCTTCATTTATCAATGCCATTTTCAAATACTCTTTTACCAACGTATACGTCTTCCCGGAACCAGCAGAGGCCTTGTAAATATAAAATTGCATAGAATAATGTTATTGCACGAATGTACTATTTATATAGGCGAAATCCGATAAGTATAGGGCCATTTCGGGATTATTGATCGAGTAAAAATGCAAGTCGGTATAAATCAAAAACCTGCAAACTTGGTTTTTTTCCAAGTAATTGATTTCGCCAATGGGGCTTGTTTCGAATGAACCAATTTGCAAAAAAAGGCCTGAACAATGGAAAATGTATCAAGCGATAAAGTAACATGAGTTTGCTACGAACTGGAAAGGGGATTTCTTTGTCTTTACAAAGTTCTTTTAAACGAAAAAGATTATCGAGCGATTCTTCAATTTTATTCAAGAAATCTTTCGAGTTCTCCAGTCCAGCATGTAATACAGGATTGTTGATATGTTGAATTTTAAATCCCGATTCAATGAGTTCCGCGGCAAACAACGTGTCTTCATATCCATAACCAATCAGCTGGGTATCGAAAGGGATTTTCTCCAACAGACTCCGATGTATGATAAAGTTATTGCTTAAAAATGTCGTCACTGGATCTT
>CALQJV010000251.1 GCA_943330985.1 Chitinophaga pinensis | reverse complement strand
AGCCATGATGCACAAGATCTTCGAAAACGAAGAGATCAAGAATATGTTTACTGCTTTGGGTGTGAGCATAGGAACTGAAGAAGACAGCAAAGCATTGAACATTACAAGAATCCGTTACCACAAGATCGTTATTATGACGGATGCCGATGTGGATGGAAGCCACATTACTACATTGATTTTAACTTTCTTCTTCCGTTATATGAAGGAATTAATTGAGCATGGGTATGTTTACATCGCCACTCCTCCACTCTACTTAGTTAAAAAAGGAAAAGAGCAACGTTACGCTTGGACCGAAGAAGATCGCCAAGCTGCTATTAGCGAATTCTCAAAAGATGGTAAAGAGTCTGGTGTGAATATTCAACGATATAAGGGACTTGGAGAGATGAATGCCGAGCAATTATGGCAAACGACTATGAATCCGGAATTCCGTACGTTGCGTCAAGTAACCATTGATAGCGCTGCTGTTGCCGATCAAATTTTCTCTATGTTGATGGGTGATGAAGTACCTCCTCGACGTGAGTTCATTGAGAAAAATGCTAAATATGCACGAATTGATGCATAATTGAAAGCCATTATAATATAATTAACGCCAGCAATTTGTTGGCGTTTTTTATTTGTAGAACTTTCTTTATCAATACATTTAATCAAATAGAATTTTCATTCAATTAAATACCATTCACATGTTATTTTCCCCATACAAACTTGGTTCAATAGAACTGAAAAATGCCATTGTTATGGCTCCAATGACTCGCAACAGAGCATCAAGTAACAATATCCCTGAAACTATTGTAACCCAATACTACGCTCAAAGAGCAAGTGCTGGTTTAATTATTACCGAAGGGACATCTCCATCTCCCAATGGTGTTGGCTATCCTCGAATTCCTGGAATTTACAATGATGAACAAATTGCAGCTTGGAAATCGGTAACATCTGCTGTGCATGAAAAAGGCGGGAGAATTTTCCTTCAGTTAATGCATACTGGTCGTGTAAGTCATACTTCTTGTTTACCGGAAGGAGCAAACATCTTGGCTCCATCTGCAATCAAAATGACTGGACAGATTTATACTGATGAAGCGGGAATGCAAGATTATTCTGAGCCCAAAGAAATGAGTTTAGATGATATTGAAACAGCCAAACAGGAATATGTACAAGCATCAATCAATGCTATGGTTGCAGGATTTGATGGTGTTGAACTCCATGCTGCAAATGGGTATTTATTGGAACAATTTATCGCACCAATGTCGAACCAACGTACTGATGAATATGGCGGTTCCATTGAAAACAGATGCCGCTTTGTGTTGGAAGTAGCAAAGGCTACAATAGATGCAATTGGCAAAGAACATGTAGGCATTCGTTTTTCTCCGAATGGAGCATTTAACGATATTGTTCCCTATCCTGAAGTGGAAGAAACCTATAATTATCTTGCGGAAAAAATGAATGAATTGGATTTAGTTTACATTCATCTTGTCGATCATTCTTCGATGGGAACACCCGCTGTTGGTGAACATGTTGTGGCAGGAATTCGCAATGCGTTCGAAGGAACCTTGATTTTGAGTGGTGGATACGATAAATTGAAAGCCGAAAAGGATTTGTTGGATGGAAAAGGGGAACTCATTGCTTTTGGTCGCCCTTTCATTTCCAATCCAGATTTTGTAGAACGCATGGAATCGGACCTTGAATTAAGTGCTCCTGATTTTTCCACTTTTTATACACCAGGCGAAAAAGGATATACGGATTACCCTGTTTATTCTTTTGCCTAATTCAAAGATTTCATCAATAAAAAATCCCTCCATTGGAGGGATTTTTTATTCCGTATTGTCAATCTTAAAACTAAGTCGATGATTTTCTATATCAATTGAGCTAGTTGGATAAAACTTGAATCTCAACACGTCGGTTTTTCTGTTGATCTGATTCGGTTACTTCAGGATAAACTAATTTCTTGCTCCCCGCAAAACCTTTATAACGCATTCGCTTTTCGGCGATGTTATTTCGAACTAAGTAATCATAAACGGCTTTGGCTCTGTCCTCCGATAAATTCCCTTTACCCGTTAAAATGTTTGGTCCATCTCGCCCATCGGTGCAACAAACATGACCCTGAATTTCGATTTTCAAATCGGTTTGCTCCTTCATAATCGTAAGCAATTCTCTTAAACTCTCATACGATTCTTCACGAAACTCATCGCGCCCACCAATAAAATTGATATTCGGCAATACCAAGGAAGCTCCCGATTTCTTACTTTTTTCTATTTGTTCTTTTAAATTGACTTTGGAGGAATCTTTTTGAATTCCGTTTGATTTTATAGGAACTACTTCTTTTTTTGAAATTGGTTTCTTAAGCGTCCACATCACATCCACTCGCCTATTAAATTTCCAATCCAATTCATTTCTGTTTGTATTGATAGGTTTCAATTCCCCGAAACCTTTGGAATTGATCATATATGGTAGACCATTAACCGTGGGCTGATTTCTCAACCAGGTTAGAACTGCATCTTTTCTTTTTTCCGACAAGGCTAAATTGAATGCTTCAGAACCACGATTATCGCAAAAAGCATATACATATATAGAATCCACATTTAAAATAGGAATGTTCAATTCCAATGTATTGATGGATGCAGCATCAAGTTCATTTCCGTTTGTAGGAAAATACAGACTGAGTTTATTCGAAGATTCTTGCCCATACATCGAAGAGCAATATGCAAATAGACAAATGACACTGAGTATGTTGAATTTCATAAGGGTTGACGATTTAGATTAAATACTAAAAATCCTCATCTGAGAATTAGGTACATGTTATTTTATAATTATAATCTGGATGAGTTAATTGAACGGATTTACAAAGAGTCTTGTTTGTAAAACTTTAGGGTGAAGCTTTCGAAGCTATAAATTTCAAACATTTACAGAATTAATAGAATTAGAATGCATTGATTAAACAATGAAACGCGAATCTGGATTAATACTTATGTCGGGTCAAACTTTTTTTCCGCTTACAGAAATACTATAATTTTAAGCAGAGTTCATCTGGAGTTAAAACAACAATTTCACTTGTTTTAATATCCTTTGTGTTTCGAGTTACGATGAAATTAATTCCTGCAATTGAAGAGGCGCAAAAAATTTGTATTGCATCTTCAAAGTCTTTATGATTAGAGCGTAATCCTTTTTTCAGAACATCGAGGTCGACAGGAATAACTTCAAGAAATTCAAGAAGATTGGCTAGGATAGCTCTTAGTTCCTTTTCGTCCTCATATTTTTTAATAGGTAGTGAATTGTGGCTATTGAATGAGAAGATGTGAATAGTTGAACTTTAAAATCCTCAGCATATTTAAAAATTTCAATT
>CALQJV010000250.1 GCA_943330985.1 Chitinophaga pinensis | reverse complement strand
TTCGCAGCAAATTAGGCACACCGAATATTTGTCTGCCATTTTAATGAGGACGCTTTCTTCTAAAACTTCTTCAATCTGAAGTTGTTCACATTTTTTCAAAAGGGATTCCACATATTCAGGATTTGATACAATGAGAAGTTCTAAATTTTCAATAACTTCCATGTAACGACGAAGTTCTCCGGTAAAAGAAATGCTCAGATTTTCGTCGAGAGTATTGAGTAGGTTAATGAGTTCATTAGCTACAATTTCAGCTTCTGCAAAATGCAATTTACCCTGATTGGCAAAGCGATACTCAAGTGCTGTTCGAATAGTCTCTTGCGTTTTAGTTCCAAATCCTTTCAGATCTACCAAGCGGTTTTCATAACAAGCATAAAGCAATTCGCCAGGCGATTCAATCCCAAGTTCTCTCCAAATGGTCGCTACTTTTTTGGGTCCAATGCCTTTTACTCCCAACATTTCAATAACACCAGTTGGAGTGATTGCAGCATAATTTCGTAAGTCTTCGGTGCTTCCTGTTTCGAGAAGCTCAATAATTTGAAGTGCGATACTTTTTCCAATCCCGGGAATCAAGATCAATTCTTCCAAAGGCTTTCCTTCCAGAGCATCCCCAGCGCGATCCACATTAAATGCAGCATTGGTAAATGATTTTAACTTGAAGGGATTTTCGTTGTGAAGTTCTCCTAAAGCAGCAATCAATTTTAGTGCTCTTGAAATTTCTTTGTTTGTCATGGATGAATTGATAGGTGGTAAAAGCAAAGACGCTTTTGAAAACCGAAATTTACAAAAGCGTCTTTTAAATCTATGCGGAGGAATTTAGTAAACCTCTAATTCGTAAGGCAAACGAGCCTGATATGATTTCATTGCGCGAAGATGTTCAATCTGCTGATAATAGCGGTATGAATCACCCAATGTTTTCTTAAGAATAGCTTGCTCCGAATCTCCACCCAATTCTTTGATAAACTTCTGAATTGGGTCTTCGATATATGGTAATTCTTGTATTCTGTATTTTGTTAGACCAGCTTTTTTAGCGGCAATTTCAATGGCTTTGTCTAATCCACCAAAAACATCTACAAGGCCTATACGTTTTGCGTCGGCTCCAGACCAAACACGCCCTTGTGCAATGGAGTCAACATTGGCTTTGCTAATTTTTCTTCCCTCAGAAACACGTGTTATGAAATTATCATAAATGCGTTCCACTTCACGTTGAATAACTTCCGATTCTTGAGCTGTAACAGCACGTGAACTTGTCATGATATCAGCAAAAGGATTTGTTTTAACCGTATCCACCGTAACACCAATATTGTTAACCAGTTGTTTGGCATTGAAGAAAAGGCCAAAAACACCAATGGAACCGGTAATTGTAGTCGGACTAGCAACGATAGAATCGCAAGGAGCAGCTATGTAATAACCACCTGAAGCCGCTACATTGCCCATGGATGCAATAACGGGCTTTACTTTTTTGGTCAACATTACTTCTCTCCAAATAGTCTCGGAAGCGAGCGCCGAACCCCCAGGTGAGTTGATTCTAAGAACAACTGCTTTCACTTTATCGTCCAAGCGTGCTTTGCGGATTGCTTTCGAAAATTCAATAGATCCTACTTGACCTTCTTTGCCTTGTCCGTCAACAATTTCGCCTTCTGCAAAGATGATTGCAATTTTATCTTTCCCTGATTTATCGCGAGTGTCTTTCACATCCACCATTTTATTGATTGAAACAAATTCGATTTCGTCGATACTTTTGGCTTCTGTTTTCTTTTGAAGAATTTCGAGCACTTCATCGCGGTATTTCAATTCATCAACCAATTTAAATTCAACCGCTGCAGGGGCATTTGTAACAAGCATTTTACTCGCAATTTCCTGCACTTGGCTAGTACTGAGTTTACGACCTTTGGCAATGCCATCCACCATGTGATTCCATATGGATCCAATATAACTGCGTATTTGCTCGCGATTAGCATCACTCAATTTATCTTGAATAAATGGCTCAACCGCACTTTTGAATTTTCCATGACGAAATACTTGAGGTTCAACACCCAATTTATCGAGTGTGCCTTTAAAGAACAACACTTCAGAACGAAGGCCTTTCAATTCAGCCATTCCAGTAGGGTGGAGGTAAATTTTATCCGCAACACTAGCTAAGTAATAGGAAGGCTGTGTAAACGCTTCACTGTATGCGTAAATGAATTTACCGGATTTTTTAAAATCGATTAATGCATTTCGAATTTCTTCGATGCTTGTAATGCCCGATGGAATGCTTGATATATCAAGGAAAATTCCTTTAATGTGTTCGTCAGCAGCGGCTTTGCCAATGTTGTCGAGAATGTCGTTCAATCCAATTTGTTTTCCGCCCGACATAGAGCCAAAGTTGAAATTTGCAAATGGATTGTCATTGCTTCGGTCGTTTATTGACTCATCTAAATTTAAAATGAGCACCGAATTATTTTCGAGGGAAACTTCTTTATCGCCAGAGGCCGCTCCAACTATTACAGCCAGAAGGATGAAAATGAAAAAGAATGTGAGCACAAAGCCCAACATGGATGCAAATACAATTTTAAAGAAGGATTTCATGAGAGAGAATTAGGTTGCAAATTTAGGAAAATGATTGAACGAAATATGTAGTTTCGGCAAATGGAAATTATAGGTTTAGGACTTGGAAGTAATTTGGGTGATCGGGCCGATATGTTAAGAAAAGCCATTGGATTTTTAGGAAATTCAGCTTTCGAAAATATTCAGCTTTCGAAGGTCTATGAGACCGAACCTTGGGGTTTTGTTACAGAAAATGCTTTTTTTAATATGGTCCTAACCGCTCAAACGACTTTATCCCCTAATCAGATTCTAGAAGAGATCATTCGTATCGAACAAATCCTTGGAAGAGTCCGTCTTGAAAATCAATACAGCGACCGCCCCATCGATTTGGATATTTTGTTTTATGGTGCTCAAAGCGTTCAAGGCATTAACCTCGAAATTCCACATCCACGAATGCATTCACGTCGTTTTGTTTTAGAACCACTTCGGGATATAAACCCGTTTTGGCAACATCCTATTACAGGAGTTTTTATTGAAGAGCTTATCGAGCAATGCACGGACAATCCTCTCACATGTATTGGAGAAATTAGATTTTAGTTCATTGGACTTATTGGACATTTATTTAAATTGAATCAATCTAATAAGTCATTCATTATCCTGATTGCTGCTGCACAACTATTTAAAGCGGAATGCAGCATTTACCTTACATCGGATCCGTTAAAAAATTATTAATAGATCTAAGTCATACAAAATCAATTGTATAAGAATTGACTATAAACATTATTAATTAAATGTCATTTGGTACTTTTGC
>CALQJV010000249.1 GCA_943330985.1 Chitinophaga pinensis | reverse complement strand
CGCAGCATATTAACGGACAACAGTAAAATTAGCAAATATGATTTTTTACATTATGCGCTTTTTGCAGTTTCCTTTCTAGGTTATGTGCCTTACTTCTTTTCGAGTTGGGAGTATAAACTCACGGTTGCCCAAAATCTTTTTAGTGAAAATTGGAATATAGCTCCGTTTCATCTCAATGCCTTTATACCTCACAAAGTAGATCAAGGGTTGAATGTTTTGCAGACGTATTTTTATGCAATTAGCCTCTGGTATTTGTTGTGGCATCATAAAAAAGTGGCAAATAATCCAATAATTCATAACAATCAATTCAAACTAATTCGCAATTGGCTTCTCATTTTCACTTGCCTTATTACGGTGATTACCTTAAATTTTACAGTAGCCATGGGCAGTATTTGGATCTTCGATGATAAATCGGTTTTCTTAAGTCGTGCCAGTTTTGCCTTGCTATTTGCAGCCATGATATATGTGGGCTTGAATATGATGGTGATGTTTTTTCCAAACATTATGTATGGATTGCCATTAGAAGTTCAATATCAGCTCTTAACGGCTGATAGTCCACCGATTTCGGCATATGTTGAAGAAAAACCAATTGAAGCTCCTGTTGTTATTCCTGTTGAAGAAAATTACACCATAGCTAACATCAATTTTCCAATTGAAAAAAAGAAAGATCTAGAACTCTTTTCTCCTGAATATATTGATAACATTGAGGTCTTGTTGCAGGAATTTATAGCTGGGAAATTATACTTGCAAGAAGATTGCAGTTTATCGCTGATTTCAGATAAATTAAGGATACCAGCGCATCACCTAACCTACTATTTCAACAGCATAAAAAAAGAATCCTTTTCAGATTGGAGAAACAAATTTCGCATTGAATACGCTATTCTTATTTTGAAACAAGACTTATCAAGCCAATTAACATTAGAAGCCATAGGATTAAAAGTTGGGTTTAAATCGAATTCTACATTTATACGCTCCTTCAAAAAATTTACTGGTAAAACACCCAGTGAATATATCCTCGAAAGTGTTTCCTGAGATTGGGTTTTAAGAAAACCAGCACATATACCATCTTCAACTCGATAGCTTCAGGAACATCAGCATATCAGCATATCGAAATATCAGTACATCGACGAATTAGCGTACCAGACCAGTGTTTAGATGTCCTTTCATTGGTTCTAACTTAACAATAACAGTCACTTTCCACATAATCTTCTTTCATTTTTAAAAATGAAAGAAGGTTGGGCGCTTTCTAATTGATTCAAAGAAAATCTAGCTTTAGTTTTGAGCATTCATTTAAAAATGATCAAAAAACAAATTCCTATTTGATAGAACTTAATCCAGTCTTTTACTTCATCAACCTTATTTAGGATGTTGAAATGAGAAACTTGTGATTAATGAAAATTAATATTCAAACCTAATACCTGCTCATAAAGCCGCTCTTTTTCAAAATGGAGCGGCTTTTTTATGTGCTAATGAGAAAATGATGTGCTAATGTGCTAATAAAAAAAGGATGTGCTATGAGTCCGATAGCTATCTTGCTGATGAGAAAATGATTTGCTCATGAGGAATACAATGTGCTAATGTGAAAAATAATGTGCTGATGAATCGCGGTTCCAATTAGCACATCAGCACATCAGAATTATCAGCACATCAAAAAAATTAGCGCATCAATTACCATTACCACCAACGATTTCCCGATAAACGCGCAATTTCGATGCGTGTTAAGCAAAGCTGATAGGTGTAATTTACCAAGGTTAATTGCACACGTTGTAAGTTGCTTATGGCATTCATATAATCGGTGTGACTAGCGGTTCCGTTGGTGTAACGAACCTTTCCAACACGAACTGCCTCGCGGGCATTTTCAACCATGTTGGATGCATTGGCAAGTCGGTTTTTGAGCGATGCTAATTCTGTTTGGGCTTGCATCAAATCGCGCTTGGTTGTCTTTTGCAGATTGTCGTAAGCCAAATCATTCAGTTTCAAAAGTGAGCCGTTTATTTTCTTCTGAATGCGCGATCTTCCTCCTTGATACAAAGGTGCATTTAGACTAAAACCAAAGGCATAATTGTATCGCATTTCGTAAATATCGGGTTGGTAGGCATTCCGAAAACCCGTTCCAGCATTGATGCTCAGCGTTGGCAAATACGAACGCTCTAATTGAAACGCATCCAAACGTGTTGCTTCTTTCTTGCTTTTTATCAAGGCAAATTCGGGGTTCTGACTTTCGGAAAGCTGCAATAAGGCCAATGCTTCGGCTGTGTCGTCTGATTTAAAATCCAAACGTAATTCATTCATCGCTGGCGATTTTCCGCAGATGTATTCCAGTAAAAGTGTCTGTTTCTCGAATGCCGATTGCAACTCAAGACGGCGGTTTTTTTCCAAGTCAATGCTCGATTGCAGATTCATCAAATCGAGTTGTAAAGCATCGCCTTGTTGAACACGTTTTTGCGTAACGCTGAAATTCTCATCCAAGGTTGTTATCAAACTATCTTCAATGCGAATGGATTCCTGGAGAAAGGCAAGCGTGAAAAACGTTTGTGCTACCTGAGCGGCAATCTGATTTTTAGCACTTTCGATACTCAATTTCGATGAAGCTAATTCCATCTTGCTCCTATCAATGTTGGCTTTCGCTCTTCCAAAATCGAGAATGGTATAACTCGCATTTAAACCAATGTTGACATTGTTGTTGGGTTGAAAACGAATATTCATCACCTCATTGGGTCCTATTGGAAAAGGTATTTGTCCAACGGGTGTGATGTAATTGTACGTTCCAAACGCATTCACCGAAGGCAACAGGTACGACGACATAAATTGAGTCCGTTGACCTTGCATTTCCGATTGAGTTTCGAGTTCGGCCAAACGAGGCGCAAAGGTAAACGAGGCATTTACCAATGTTTTCAAACCATCGGGCGCAAGCGTTTGCCCAAGCAGTTGAACCGAACAGAAGATGAAAATGAGAACGATATTTTTCATAGGATATAAAAATCAATGAGCCTCTTCGGCGACTTTTGCTTGAGTTGCTTTATCAAGTTTCTTAACACGAAGCATCAAAATGAAAGGCGATGCGCAGATAAAAAACAGGGTTATTAAAAAGAATGCATCCATGTAGGATAGCAAGAAACTTTGTTTGGTAACAGCTCCTTCCAAAATCCCGAAACTCATTTGTTTGGCTTCAAGTGCGTTATAACCTCGAGCGATTGCTCCTTGCGTGTAATTGTTTAAGCGCTCTAATGTTTCAGGATCGTTTGGCTGAAGGTTACTTACTAAATCGGTGCGATGTATGGCAAAACGACGAGAAACATAGGTGTTCATCACGGCAATACCAAAGGCTCCGCCCAATTG
>CALQJV010000248.1 GCA_943330985.1 Chitinophaga pinensis | reverse complement strand
TTTCTTGTATTTTTATCGCATCAACAATTTATTTTAATGAAAACAGGTACTATTAAATTCTTTAACGCAACCAAAGGTTTCGGTTTCGTTAAAGTGGACAATTCCGACCAAGAGGTTTTTGTTCATGTAACAGGTCTAATTGATCAAGTTAACGAAGGAGACAATGTTTCTTTCGACGTAATCGAAGGCCGCAAAGGTTTGAATGCAATCAACGTGAAAAAGATCTAATCTGATATCATACTTGAACATCTTTGCCTTTAAAACCTCCGCTCAAGAGCGGAGGTTTTTTTTTAATCGGAAATAAAATCTTCTTGTAATCATTACGTTAGTTGTTTCAATCAATTCTCTTTATTTGCATAAATCATAAGCTAAGCATGAACATTAAATTCCTTTCTCTATTTGCATTTTCTTTTTTCTCTTTGTCCGTTCTAGGCCAACGAACTGCGAATAAAGAAACCGAAAAGCTCGATTATCTCTTGTATTATCTGAACAATAATTACGTTGATACGGTAAGCTCGCATCAAATTGTAGAAGAAGGAATTCGAGCCATGTTAAAAGAACTTGATCCACATTCTGTATACATTTCCAAAGAAGAGCTGAAAGAAATGGAAGAGCCACTCGTTGGAAATTTCGATGGAGTTGGAATCCAATTCAACATTTTAGAAGATACCATTGTTGTGGTGAATACCATTGTTGGTGGCCCTTCCGAAAAGTTGGGGATACTTGCTGGTGATAAAATTGTGAAGATCGAAAGTGAGAATATGGCTGGTATCAAAGTAAAAAACAAAGATGTAATTAGTCGACTTCGTGGGACAAGAGGTACTGTTGTTAAAGTGAGTATTTTTAGAAAAGGAGTAAAAAATCTTATTGAATACAGCATCACGCGCGATAAAATCCCCCTAACAAGTATCGATGCTACGTACATGGCTAATCCGGAAACGGGCTACATTAAACTCAGTCGTTTTAGCGCCACTTCGGGTGCCGAATTTCTTACAAGTCTCGAAAAGTTGAAAAAGCAGGGAATGAAAAACCTCATCATCGACTTAACAGGAAATGGTGGCGGATATCTTCAAACCGCAATCGAAATTGCCGATCAGGTTTTAACAAAGAATAATTTAGTAGTTTACACCAAAGGTAGAAAGCAAGGTTCTAAAACAGATTACACATCAACAGATATAGGAATTTTTGAAAAAGGGAAGCTCATCGTGCTCATTGATGAAGGTTCTGCCTCAGCCTCTGAAATTGTTTCAGGCGCAATTCAAGATTTAGATCGAGGTTTAATCATTGGTCGTCGTTCGTTTGGAAAAGGACTTGTCCAAAATTCCTTCCCATTCCCTGATGGTTCAGCAATGCGTTTAACAACCGCACGCTATTACACTCCTTCCGGTAGATGTATTCAAAAGCCCTACGAAAAAGGAGTTGATGATTATTACGAAGACCTAAACAAACGATTTAAACATGGAGAATTTACGAATCGTGATAGTATTTCCTTTGCCGATTCTCTTAAATTTTACACCTTAGGCAAACGATTGGTATATGGAGGTGGAGGCATCATGCCCGATTTATTTATTCCTCTTGATACAAGTGAGAACTCTAAGTACTTAACAGATGTTTATCGCAAAGGGCTATTTAATACGTTCGCATTAAAATATGTAGATCAAAATAGAGTAAGTATCCGCTCACAATTCCCGGATTTCAATTCGTATAAATTGGGATTCAAAGTTTCGGATGCATTATTAAATGATTTCATTGCTGCTGCTGAGGCAGAAGAGATTAAACGCAACGATGCTGATTTACAAACATCAGGTAGTTTTATTCGTCGTCAACTGCGCGCTATCATTGCAAATCAGATTTGGGGAATCAGCGAGTTTTACGAATGTATTAACGAAAGCAATCCTATTTTTAAGGAAGCGCTCATTCAAATGAAATCGGATAATTTCAAGAAATTGAAATTGCGTTATTGATGATTTTAGGTCGGAAATCCTAAATTTATTTTTTTCTCGCAATACTAATTCCGTCTCTTAGTGGAAGTAATACAACTTCAACTCGAGGGTCTGATGCAATTTTTTTGTTGTAATCACAGATTAATCGAGTGTCTTCGTCATTCGCTTTTACTGGTTCAATGACTTTCCCACTCCAAAGTACATTGTCGGTTATAATGATTCCTCCCGGATTAACGCGATCTATTATCAAGTCGTAATATTCCGCATACCCCGATTTATCGGCGTCTATAAAAACAATATCGAAATCACCTGGTATAGTCGGAATCACCATGCGCGCATCACCAATGTAAGTGCGAATTTTATCGGTCATTTTAGCTTCATCAATAAAGCGATTTACAAATGAATCACGTTCAGGGTTGTTGTCGATGGTGTGTAAAACGCCCCCTTCTGTCAATCCTTCTGCTAAGCAAATGGCCGAATATCCGGTGTAGGTTCCAATTTCAAGGATACATTGCGGACGCTTTAAATGACTCAACAAGCTCAATAATCGTCCTTGTAAATGTCCAGACAGCATTCTCGATTGCATCATTTTAAGATGCGTTTCTCGATTTATTTTTTTTAAAATCTCGGGTTCTTCGCCGCTATGTGCATTCGCATAGTTAGCTAATGCCTCGTCTATAAATTCCATGATGCAAGTTTAGGTTTTTATTTATGTCATGATTAATCTACTTAATAGAAATTATCTCATGAAGTTTTAGAACTTATTTAAACGTATATAAACGTTTCAAAAGAATCAGGATATTTATAGATCCTGTATGTTGCACCCGGGAAGGGGAGTATGGGTCTCCTTAAAAAACGCCTCTAAAATTTACAAGCTAAATAGAATCAATAGCTCAATAATATTCGAACAGGTTTGTTTAAAACAACAATTATATATAAATCAGGATGTTGTTTTTAGTTGTTCGATTGAATTCTAAAGAAAGAATTCCGAATGTAATTTTCCATTACCGTCATTTTGAATTAAAAATTGTTCGCCATAAAAAACGAACATGAGCAATCATCGTTTTACCAAGCTTCATTTTCGATTTGCCTTTGCGCCTGTCGGTGAAAAGTGTTGTTGAAATTTCCTTAATGACAAATCCTTTCCGATGCAATTTATAGAGAATCTCCACCTGACATATAAATCCCTTTTCCGAGAAAATTGGATAGCTATCCTTCTGCAATTGACGTATAGTGGCTACGCGATAAATCCGATAAAAAGAGGTGAGGGTTCGATAAGGAAGATTCGAACATTTGCGAGTTAAACCATTGGCGAATTTTGAAATAAGCAATCGAGCCCAATTCGTATTGCTAAACCCTCCACCTTCCACATACACCGAAGCCAATACAACATCGGCATTATTTAGT
>CALQJV010000247.1 GCA_943330985.1 Chitinophaga pinensis | reverse complement strand
CATATTGAGTGTCATTCATATTCAATACATTAGCTCCTAACTTTTTTGCTAGATCTTTTAAGATTTTGTTGCTTTTAGAGTCTGCTTTTATGACAATCGCACTCATATCATTTTTTTAATAACAAATTTATCGTTTTCGAATTGATATATACCACCAATTTCCTATTTAGGATTTTCATTCAATTCCTGATTCAACTTGCGAAAAAGAAACAATTGCCCCAATTAGTATCATCTATCGTTTCGCTTGTAGGCTATCGTAACACTGTTTTACGCCTGCGGGAGGGTTATGGAAAGCAAGTTTGAAAGTCCCGGTTCAGAGATTTGCCGTTCCATGAATTTTGCCTAAATTTGTTTTAAGACAATGACGAATATGAAAAGCCTAATTTCAAGAATTACTATTGATCAAGACATTTGTCATGGAAAGCCAACTATAAGAGGCTTGAGATATCCAGTTGAAAATATTTTAGAGTTATTGGCATCGGGAATGTCAATCGATGAATTGATAACAGATTATCCCGATTTGGAAAAGGAAGATTTCCTTGCTTGTCTCGAATATGCATCTAAACTTCTTCATGTAAAAAGTATTCATAGAATCGCTTCATGAAATTTATTGTTGATGCACAGTTACCTAAATCGTTATCTGATTTGCTAAACAATAGAGGTTTCGACTCGATTCATACTCTCGATTTACCAAATAAAAATTCAACATCTGATAAAGAAATAACAGAAATTGCTTTTAATGAAAAAAGAATAGTTATCACCAAGGATAATGATTTTCTTGAGTCGTTTCTATTGAATTCAAAACCCGAAAAATTGATAGTTGTACGGACTGGAAATATTCCCAATCCAATTTTATTAAAAATATTTGATAATAATCTTGAGTTAATTAAATCAATGATTTCAAGAAGTAATTTGATAGAGATTACTAGAAATGAAATTGCTGAGCACGAATGATTGCCAGCTATTATTCACATCCGATTCGCAACTGCCGTCCCAGCTACAAAACCACTCGACCAAGCATGCTGGAAATTGAATCCACCTGTAATTCCGTCTACATCCAACACCTCGCCGGCAAAAAATAATCCTGGTATTCTTCGCGACATGCAAGTTTGCGAATCGATTTCTTTCAAGGAAACTCCTCCGCAGGTTACAAACTCTTCTTTGAATGTGGTTTTCCCTTGCATGGAATAGGCATCTGCACACAAGGTCGTTATAAGCGAATTGAATGCTTTGGAAGAAAGATCTGCCCATTTCATTTCATCTGAAATTCCTGCACGTGTGCATATTGCTTCCCACAATCGTGCTGGTAATGCATCAAAAATACGCGTATGGACATGCTTTTTTGCAGATGAAATTCTCAATCTCCCTAACCATTCGCGGACTTCTTCTTCATTCAATTCAGGAAGCCAATGAATGCGGATAGTTGCCTTGTATCCTTTTTCTTCCAATTCTCTTGCTCCCCATGCTGAGCAGCGTAATATTGCAGGTCCGCTAAATCCCCAATGGGTAATTAACATCGGACCGATTTCTTCGAGTTTTGTTCCTTCAATTCGAACTCGAACAGTTGCAGCAAGCCCCATCAAATCACTCAAAGGATGATTCGGTAAATTGAACGTAAATAAGCTTGGAACTGGAGGAATTATTTCACATCCTAATTCCTGAAGCCAAAGAAAACCCTCAATTTTTGGATGCCCGCCACTAGCTATTAGCAAATTGTTACAGGTCAAAGTTTGTTTATCGGTCAGCAAGGTAAACCCCATTTCAGTTGGCGTAATCTTATCGACGCTTTCATTCATCGAAATTTTTAGTCCTTTATCATCTGCTTCCTGCATCAAACAATCGATGATGCTTTGCGATGAATCCGAAACAGGAAACATGCGACCATCATCCTCTGCTTTTATTGCTACACCTCGGTTTTGGAACCACTCAATGGTATCTTCTGGACTAAATTGATGCAACAAACGAAATACATGTTTTTCGCCACGAGGATAGCGTTTCGAGAATTCCTTTTTATCGAAAAGGTTGTGCGTAACATTGCAGCGCCCACCACCCGAAACTTTCACTTTGGCAAGGAGTTTTGATGATTTTTCGATGAGTAGAACACGTGCATTCGTTTTCATTTCTAAAGTTCGAAGTGCCGCAAAAAAACCAGCAGCACCGCCTCCTATAACTACGAAGTCGAAATTCGTTTTGTCCTTTTTGTTATTTTTAGAACCTTCCATATTAAGCACTCAAACTCGATAAATCGGATGCAAAGTTCATCAATTAAACCGGTTTTCAACCTAAAATTGCTTTGTTATTCATTTGGAATGGGATTTCGAATTTGAAATGAAAATTCACCTAGCTTTTTAATGAACGATTCAAATGAATTCATTTTCAACCTATTTCAAGATGCTTCTTCTTCTTTGTTAGATCAAATTCAATCTATTGAAAATTAAAAAATAAGATTCAAAATGATGCTTCAATTGCGTACTTTTTTTGTAGGTTTGCACCGAATTTTCTAAGATACATATGAGCGTTCTAGTCAACAAAAACAGTAAGATTATAGTACAAGGATTTACCGGAAGTGAAGGAACATTTCATGCCGGGCAAATGATTGATTACGGTACGCAAGTGGTTGGTGGCGTTACTCCAGGAAAAGGAGGTAGCACCCATCTCGAGAAGCCAGTATTTAATACTGTGGCCGAAGCTGTTGAGAAAGCGGGTGCTGATGTTTCTATCATTTTTGTGCCTCCCGCTTTTGCTGCTGATGCAATTATGGAAGCAGCTGATGCTGGAATTAAAGTGATTGTTTGCATCACAGAAGGTATTCCCGTTAAAGATATGATTCTTGTTAAGGAATATTTGAATGGAAAAGATTCTCGCTTAATTGGACCTAATTGCCCAGGTGTCATTACTCCAGATGAAGCGAAAGTTGGAATCATGCCAGGATTTGTCTTCAAAAAAGGAAATATTGGTATTGTTTCTAAATCAGGAACTTTAACCTACGAAGCTGCCGATCAAGTTGTGAAAGCTGGATTAGGAATTTCGACTGCTATTGGAATTGGTGGAGATCCAATTATTGGAACAACCACACTTGAAGCCGTTCAAATGCTGATGGCTGACCCAGAAACAGAAGGAATTGTGATGATTGGTGAAATTGGTGGAAATTTAGAAGCCGAAGCAGCACGTTGGATTCAGAAAAACGGAACGAAGCCAGTTGTTGGATTTATTGCTGGTCAAACCGCACCTCCGGGACGTCGTATGGGTCATGCCGGTGCAATTGTTGGCGGAGCGGATGATACAGCTGCAGCAAAAATGCGCATCATGGCTGAATGTGGAATTCACGTAGTTGATTCTCCCGCAGTAAT
>CALQJV010000246.1 GCA_943330985.1 Chitinophaga pinensis | reverse complement strand
TGCAAATTGACCGTCGCTTGTATAAATACTTGGAATTATTCTTCTATCTGTTGAACTTATCATAGGTAAATGCAAAAATAATCGAATATGCTCGCGATGCTACAAAATTTTCATGTACTTGTTTTAGAACGAAGAAATAGTAAATTCGCAAGAAACATTTTTAAACTAGTTTTTAATGTCAAGATATAAAACTTGTTTTACAGTTCAAACTTGAAATTTGCTGTTTAATAAAGAGGATATTTTGATTTTATAAATTGACTATCAATTATTTAAAATTTAAAATCGATGGAAAATAAAATCGGAAGTGCCCAACCAAAAGGTCTTTACTGGCTATTTTTTGCTGAAATGTGGGAACGTTTTTGCTACTATGGAATGCGTGGTTTGTTGATTTTGTATCTAACAAAAACCCTCATGAAAACTGATGATGACTCATTTGCTGTTTACGGAGCATATACAGCATTGGTTTATGCAGTAACAGTTCTTGGAGGTAAAATTGCCGATCAGCTTTTAGGATATCGGTATGCAATTATTCTTGGAGGAATATTGATGGCAATCGGAGAGTTTATGATTTTGGGCGGAGGTGAATTCTGGTTAATTCTCGGAATGGCTACAATCATTAGTGGAAATGGCTATTTCAAAGCAAATATTTCGAGTATCGTTGGAAAATTATATAACGATGGAGACCCTAGACGCGACTCCGGATTCACCATTTTTTACATTGGTGTTAATCTAGGTGCATTCTTAGACACAACGGTTGTAGCTGAAGTAGGAAGTCGATATGGATATGATAAAGGATTTTTATTGGCTGGAATTGGGATGGTTTTAGGTTCTATCATATTTGTATTTGGACAAAAACATTATCAAGGTGAAGGACTTCCTCCAAACAAAGAATTATTGCTTAAACCCAAGTTTGGTCCTATTTCCATGTTGCACTTAACCATTTTAGGAACATTGTGTGTAATTCCAGTATTTTACTTTTTATTGAACAATGCCAATTTGGTCGGTTATCTTTTGCTTGCAACTGCTGCATATGTTATATACACACTCGTTTCTGCTGGTATTAAAAGTGGACCTGTTTTGAGAGATCGTATGACAGTATTAATATTATTGATGTTTTTCAACATTGTATTTTGGGCATGTTTCGAACAAGCAGGTTCTTCATTGACGCTTTTTGCGGATCGTAATGTTGACCGTCATTTTTTAGGTTTTGAAATTGGTGCTGCAACAACGCAATTCTTTAATCCATTGTACATCCTAATTTTCGGAACTATCTTCTCTGTTATGTGGATTAAGCTGTCCAAGATTGGGAAAAATCCTTCTATCCCAATGAAGTTTGGGTTAGGTATTGTGCAACTTGGATTGGGATATTTAATTGTTCAAGTAGGCTCTCAATTTGTAAGTGCCGATTATCAAGTTCCACTTTTCACGCTTGCTGCTTTGTATATGCTTCATACTACGGGTGAGCTTTTCATTTCTCCAATTGGATTATCGATGGTAACAAAATTGGCCCCTAAACACATGACTGGAACCGTAATGGGGGCTTGGTTTTTATCGATTGCTGGAGCCAATTATGTTGCTGCAATTATTGCAAAACTTACCGGTGCCAAAGAAGGTGGCGGTGAACCAGCTTCCGCAGCGGATAGTTTTGCGCAATATGTAGATATCTATTCGCAAATGGGAATTATTACTGTTTGCATTGGCTTGCTATTAATATTGATTTCGAAGCCATTGAATAAACTCATGCATGGAGTTGTTTAATGCGGACTTTTTAAAACAATAACCTCTATTTTATGGACTCAACACAAAGTCTCGAACAAATCCGCGATTTCAAAGGAAAGTATCCCAAACAGCTTTGGTACCTTTTCTTTTCTGAAATGTGGGAACGCTTCTGTTTTTATGGAATGCGTGGAATGCTTACGGTATTCATGGTCGACAAGATTGTTGGACTTGGAATGGCCGAAGATGTTGCCAACCTTCAGTATGGCGCAACGCAAGCTTTTGTGTATGCGTTTACGTTTATTGGAGGATTGTTCGCCGATAAAATTTTGGGATTCCGTAAATCGCTGTTTTGGGGTGGTTTATTAATGATTGTTGGAAGTTTAATCCTTGCATTCGATCCCAAAGATCTATTCTTCGTTGGAATTAGCTTCACCATTGTTGGTACCGGTTTTTTTAAACCCAACATCTCAACCATGGTTGGTGCTTTGTATCACGGAAATGATAGTCGCCGCGATGCTGGATTTTCACTCTTTTATGCGGGTATAAATATCGGTGCGCTTTTGGGTGGATATGCCTGCGTTACCATTGCAAAATCCTATTCTTGGAATCTCGCTTTCGGCTTAGCGGCAATAGTAATGACGATCAGCTTACTTACCTTCATTTTCACCCAAAGAAGTTTAGGTCCTATTGGATTATCTCCCATTCAAAAATCCGGTAAAAAATGGCTTGAATATGCAACGTATGCTGGTTCACTATTAGTCATTCCTTTGATCATGGTGATGGTTGCCAAAACCGAATATACCGATTGGTTTATGTATACAATTGGTCCATGTACCTTGATTTATTTGTTTTATGAAATGATGAAATACAATAAAGAGGAGCGCAAAAAACTCATGGCAGCCCTTGTATTTATTGTGTTCTCCATCCTATTTTGGGCTTTCTTTGAGCAAAGCGGTGGTTCCTTAAATATATTCGCAAGTAATAATTTAAGAGGTAGTCTGTTTGGTGTGGCTGTCGATCCAAACGGAATAAACAACTCGGCTAATTCATTCTTTGTTATTGCATTTGCAGCGGCGGTTGGATTAATTTGGGTGTGGATGAGCAAGCGAAAAATTGAACCCAACACCGTTGTAAAATTTGGACTTGGTTTCTTATTTCTAGCTGCAGCATTTTTCACATTCTATACCACGCGTTTCTTTGCAGATAGCTTTGGAATGACGTCTTTAGAAGTTTTCACTTTAGCATATTTCATTATCACATTTGGTGAATTGTGTTTGTCGCCAATCGGACTTTCCATTATGACAAAACTATCGCCTCAACCTTTGCAAGGTGTGATGATGGGCATGTGGTTTTTAGCTAGTGCATACGGACAATATGTTGCGGGATTATTAGGAGCCGGAATGACCGTTCCGGGAGAAAATGCAACCGCATCCGAAAAGCTTATTTCATACACCTCCGGATACGAGCAACTTGCTATTTATGCAGTTATTTGTGGAGTAATACTAATTGTTATTGCACCGCTTGTTCGGAAACTTATGGGAGACGTTAAATAAAATCCAAATTCGTTTTAAAAGCTGCTAAGTTTCGATTTAGCAGCTTTTTTTTTGAATTGCATTCAAGCATCAATACATTTA
>CALQJV010000245.1 GCA_943330985.1 Chitinophaga pinensis | reverse complement strand
GCATCTTTTGCCGAATCACAAAAATTCTCAATCGATTCAATTCAAGAACCTAGCGATTTAAAAGAGGTTGCCAAAACACTTTTGTCGCACCCCAATATTGCGAGTAAAAAATGGGTATACGAACAATATGACTCTATGGTTGGCACTGCAACTATGTCGGTGAATATGCCTTCCGATGCAGCTATTGTTAACGTAAAAGGTACAAACCGTGCATTGGCTTTAACAGTAGATTGCAATTCACGTTATGTAAATGCTGATCCCGAAAAAGGAGCATCCATTGCTGTTGCAGAAGCAGCTCGGAATATTGTCTGTTCGGGTGCTAAGCCTTTAGCTATAACCAATTGTTTAAACTTCGGTAATCCTTATGTGCCAGAAGTGTATTGGCAATTTGTGAAAGCCATTCAAGGCATGGGCGCTGCATGTAAAGCATTTGGAACACCTGTAACGGGCGGAAATGTGAGTTTTTATAATCAAACCCAAGTCGGTTCAGAAACGATTCCTGTTTTCCCAACACCAACCATTGGAATGCTTGGATTGCTAGAAAACAAGGCACATCAGATGGGATTGGCTTTTCAAAAAGCGGATGATTTAATCTATCTCATTGGTGAAAGCCGCAACGACATAAACTCATCGCAATACTTAGTTTCATTGCATCATGTGAAAAGTAGTCCTGCTCCGTATTTTAACATGGAGGAGGAATTAGATATGCAACATACGGTTTTAAATCTTATTGAGAATGGATTGGTGGTATCGGCACATGACGTATCGGATGGAGGAATATTTACCACGCTTGCTGAATCTGCATTTGTAAATAAGTTAGGATTCAAATTAACGAGCGATGATTCGGTTCGTACCGATGCATTTTTATTTGGTGAAGCTCAAGGCCGCGTAGTTGTCTCTGTTTCACTTGAAAAGGAAGAAGAGTTTGTGGAGTTTATGGCTTTGACAAATGTTCCATTTAGTTTGATTGGTTCGGTTACAACATCTGAAGTCATAGTTGATGAAGTATCTTGGGGCCACATGGAAGAATTTGAGTTGGGGTATCAAAATTCTCTGTCGGATATCATGGATTAATGATGTACGAGGAAAATCTGCATCGACCTATTCATACGTGGAACGAAGATGATCGACCACGTGAAAAATTACAGCTAAAAGGGAAACACAATTTAAGTGATGCCGAGTTGATCGCCATCTTGCTTGGTTCGGGCACTCGAAAAGAAAGTGCAGTTGATTTAGCGCGACGAATTTTAGAATTGGCCGATAATAACCTTGTAGAATTAGGAAAGTTGAGTTTGTCTCAATTGCAACGCATTTCGGGTGTTGGTCCAGTGAAAGCAATTACATTAACCGCTGCATTGGAACTCGGAAGTAGGCGACAAGTGAGTTCTTCCAAAAAGAAGAAAAAAGTTTCAACTAGCCAAGATATCTATGAGATTTTTGGTCCCCGCATTGGAGATTTGAATCATGAGGAATTTTGGTTGATGTGCTTAAATCGCAACAATGCAATCATTGGAACTACCCGCATTGGTTCAGGAGGAATTTCTGCAACAGTTGCCGATATTCGTATCATGTTGAAGTATGCCATTGAGAATTATGCTTCTTCCATTATTCTTTGTCATAACCATCCTTCGGGCAATTTAAAACCAAGTAATGCCGATATCAAACTAACCACTGCGGTAAAAAATGCAGCAAGTTTGATGGATATTGCCTTGCTCGATCATATTATTGTTACCGACTCATCCTATTACAGTTTTGCTGATGAGAAGATGATTTAATGGGAAGTGTTTTTTAAAGAATAGAAAACATTTCGGAAATTGAAAATAATATTTCTGGTTTAATAAAAACACTCTAGCTTTTAGTTTACAAACTATTCACAATTAACTTTTAAACTTCCCACTATTTCATCTTCCTAACGCTATTTTCGAACCCAATACAGCATTGTTTTTTACGAGGGCAATGTTCGATTTGAGACTCTCGCCACCTGTAATTTCGGCAATTCGTTTTAGTAAAAAAGGGGTGATATTTTTACCTGATATTTTTTGATGATTAGCTTCTTTGAGACAATCTTGAATAAACACCTCCATCTTTTCGAAAGGCACTTCATCTTCAAGTTTTATTGGATTGGCAATTAATACAGATCCATTCAATCCCATTTGCCATTTAACGTGCATTAGATTAGTAATTTCGCTTGCTAAATCGATTCGCAAAGGACTTTTATAGCCACTTTTTCTTGAATAAAATGCTGGAAAATCATCTTGTCCAAATGTGACTACTGGAATGCCTGAAGTTTCAAGATATTCGAGAGTTAAACCAATATCAAGAATGGATTTTACACCTGCAGAAACAACTGCAACATTGGTTTGCGACATTTCAAAAAGATCGGCAGAAATGTCCATGGTGTTTTCAGCGCCACGATGAACGCCCCCGATTCCGCCTGTTACAAAAACACGGATTCCTACCATTGAAGCAATACGCATCGTTGCAGCAACCGTAGTAGCTCCGGGGATTTTTTGACTAAGCACATAAGGCATATCGCGCAGACTCACTTTCCAAACATCCTTCGTGTTGCCCAAAAGTTCGAGTTGTTGAGTATTTAATCCAACGCATAACTTTCCATCTAGAATGGCTATTGTTGCAGGAATTGCTCCATTTTTACGAACGATTTGTTCAACTTCTAAAGCAGTTTCAATGTTTTGAGGATATGGCATTCCATGAGCAATAATTGTAGACTCTAGCGCTACGATAGGAAGTCCTTGATTTAATGCGTTTGAAATTTCGGGATGAATGTTTAATAATTGATTCATTGTGAATGATACTTTTTGAATTCCGAATCTAACAATTCGCGATTTAAATTTTCGAGTTCAGCTCCTTTAATTTGAAGAATCATAGCAGCAAGGGTATGGCCATACTTCAAACATTTTTCGGATGAGTAATTAAGCAAATAACCATGAATCCATCCAGCTAAGGCAGCATCTCCGGCACCAGTTGAGTCAATTATGTTGATTTGCGAAGCAGCTAAATGAATTGTTTTTTCTGAATTGTACATGGTAGATCCGTCTTTACCAGATCGAATCCAGAGGTTTTTCAAGCCATCCTTCAGCAATTTAGAGATTTGAGTTTCTTTGTTTTGAATATTGTCCAATACATTTAACTCCAATTCGTTGGGTGTATAAAGCAAAACATTACTCCAGTCCGCATCCTTCATTTTCTTCGATTTACTCAAAGAAACCGGTTCCACAATGATGGAAATATTGTTTTGAATGGAAAAGTTGAGTAGCCAATCAATTGTTTCTTTGCTCAAATTGCAATCGATTACAAGCAATTCAGTTGTTTTTAGAAAATCTGTTTTGCTTTCAAG
>CALQJV010000244.1 GCA_943330985.1 Chitinophaga pinensis | reverse complement strand
TTGTTCAATGAAGGTTTATAAGTACTTCCTAATTCTTCTTGTGTTCATTTTTGCTCGATGCAAAAAAGACGAGGTTGTTTCTGATCCGATCGAAGAAGTGCCAGTTCAATCAACTGCTCTCATTATCAATGAAGGAAATTTTCAGTGGGGAAATGCTTCCTTAACACGCATCAATTTAACAACATCAGAAATCAATCAGGATGTATTTTTTCAAGCGAATCAACGCCCATTGGGAGATGTGTTCCAATCGATGTTATTGGTTGGAGATGATTTATGGTTGCTAGTAAATAATTCGCAAAAGATAGAGCGCGTTAATAAATCCAGTTTTGTAGCAAAGTCGCCAATTACTGGTTTGCAATCCCCACGGTATATGCTTCAGTTTGCAAATACAGTTTACATTACCGATTTGTATGCGAACCATATTCATCGTGTTAATGCTTCAACTGGCGAAACTTTGTCCGCAATTCCATTTTCTGGATGGAGCGAAGGAATCATACTAGATTCAAACGATAAAATCTGGGTGAGCAACGCTACTCGTGGAAAAGTAATGAAGGTCGATCCTACTTCGAATCTCATTATTGATTCTATTGCAGTGGGAGATGTGCCGCGCGATTTAAAGCTCGATAACCAAGGAAATGTTTGGGTATTATGCGAAGGGAAAACTTTTCCCAATGAATCTGCGGGAAGTCTTTGGTGCTTCAATCCAAGCACGAATGCCATTGTTCGAACTTTTCAATTCAGTTCAACCGCACATCCTTCCCGATTGATCTCAATTCAGGAAACAGGAGAAATGTTGTTTTTGAAAAATGGTGTTTGTAAATTTAAAACAGTCGACTCAACCATCAATGAAACTCCCTTCATTGCACAAAATTCGAAACTGTATTATGGTTTAGTATATAATAGTTTCGATTCAACTATTTGGGTGAGCGATGCAAAAGATTTCCAGCAATCGGGCGATGCATTGGTTTTTAAAGCAAGCGATGGCGCATTTATAAAATCATATTCAGTTGGAATCATACCAAGCTCTTTTTATTTTTACTGATAAATAATTCGCCTTGAAAAAAATCTGGAATCCTTTATACATAGGTATTATATCCTACTTCTGTTTAGTATTTCCTGCGGTTATATTGTGGGGAATCAACTTCCGAAAATTGGGTAAGCCTGCATTGGCAAAACCCACCATTATTATTGGACTTTCCCTTTTCGCTTTACTTGTATCGGGATGGGTGCTTCTACCTGAATCTTGGGATTGGATTTTGGAAGGTTTTCATATTGCCATTTCCATTGGTGGCGCCGCATTTCAATACCGCTATTACAGAGATGTTGTAGAGAATGATGATGAAGAAGAATATCAAATAGAAAGTTTGATGAAACCGGCTTTGCTTTCCATCATCTTTGTTCTCCTCATTATTTCAATGGTAATTGGTTGGGGATGGATTCAACAGCGTGAAATCGAAAAACAACTTCAAGTTGCGCGCGATTTATATGATACCGGAAATTATCCAGGTTCCGTTTCCATTTTAAAGGAGATTATTCAGCAAGATCAGATGGAACGCACTGCGTATGTCAATTTATCCATCACATACGAAACTATGGGCAAGCCCGATTCAGCGCGTATAACTTTAGAAGATTGGCTAGAACAGATGCCCGAGGATTCTGAAATAAAGGAGCGGGTGTATCAGATGCGTTATCAGAAAGAAGGCAATTGATAACTTTTCAAAAAGAGACGACTTTTCTCCATGTCTTCATGTAGGTATCGATCTTCTGAAACAAACGAAACTTCTTTTCGGTAATCGCTGAGGATTTGTTCTATGACTGGTGAAGATTTTAAAGGTCTTCTAAATTCCAAAGCCTGCGTTGCATTCAACAATTCGATTCCCAAAATTTTCTCGAGATTTTCTAAAACTCGCCAAGCCTTGGTAGCTGCATTTGCTCCCATGCTTACGTGGTCTTCTTGTCCGTTCGATGAATCAATGGTATCAGCAGATGCGGGCATACATAAATGCTTGTTCTGACTTACAATCGATGCTTGCGTATATTGAGGAATCATCAAGCCTGAATTTAATCCGGGTTGTGCCACCAAGAAAGGAGGTAATCCGCGTTTGCCTCCAATGAGTTGGTAGGTTCTGCGTTCCGAGATACTTCCCACTTCGTGAATAGCTAAACAGAGATAATCGAGTGCCATTGCCAAAGGTTGTCCATGGAAGTTGCCTCCCGAAATAATTAAATCATCATCTGGAAAAATGGTTGGATTATCGGTTACAGCATTGAGTTCATTGGTGAAAATAGATTCAACGTGTTGCAAAACTCCATACGATGCTCCAATAACTTGAGGAATGCATCGAAACGAGTAAGGGTCTTGAACATGCGCTTTATGCTGTTTGATGATTTCGCTGCCTTTTAACAATCCGCGCATTTTTTCGGCAACCAGAATTTGTCCAGCATGATGTCTAATTTTATGAAGATTATCGTGAAAGGGCTCTATTCTTCCATCATATCCTTCAAGCGAAATTGCAGCAATAGTCGTTGCCAAGTCAAACAAACGACGTGATTCAGCCGAAAGACAAACTCCATAAGCATTCATAAACTGAGTCCCATTCAAAAGTGCAAGACCTTCTTTTGATTGTAGTTTTATGGGTTCCCAACCGAAAATTTCCAAGACAGAAGCTGCTGGTTGACGAATTCCATTCACCCAAACTTCACCCATTCCCAAAAGAGGCAAACATAAATGTGCCAATGGAGCCAAATCGCCCGATGCACCTAAAGAACCTTGCTGATAAACAACGGGTAAGACATTCGCATTGTAAAAATCAAGCAAGCGTTGAACAGTAATTTCTTGCACACCCGAAAGTCCATGCGATAAGGACTGAACCTTCAAAAGCAACATGGCTTTCACAATCTGAGTCGGAACGGGATCTCCCATTCCACAAGCATGCGACATAACCAGATTCTCTTGTAATTTCCCGAGGTCTTCGTTTCCAATCTGAACATCGCACAAGGATCCAAATCCAGTGTTGATGCCATAAATAGGAGCAGTCGAATTGGCCATACGTTCATTGAGGTAATTCCTGCTTTTGTTTATTGCCGATTTAGCAGCATCAGAAAGTGAAATAGGTTTTCCACTTTGAAGCAATTCATGAATTCGTTCGAGTGAACAATGAGATGGATCGATTGAATAGGTCGACATAAGAATAAGGTTGCTTTAAAAAACGAGTGAAGATTTTATTGAAAAAGCTCTTGAAAGAAATCGAGTTTTGAAATTGGGACAGGTAACTGTTTCCCCGATGAAAGTTCTTTCGTTAAAACAATTTGAGCAGCACGTTCATCTTCACCATAAATCATCAAATAGGGAATGCCTTTCTTTTCGGCATATTCG
>CALQJV010000243.1 GCA_943330985.1 Chitinophaga pinensis | reverse complement strand
GTGTTGAGAATTAGTCGTGATATTGACACCGATTTCCCGGGCGATGAGTTATTGCAAATTCGCACGTATTACGAAATGAAATTTCGGCAAACGGGAGTTCCCATTAATTACGTGGCCTATACATTATGAGCGATCCGCGCGACAAAGAAGATTTCTTTGAGAAGGTCTTTGCCGTGGTGCGAGAAATTCCATTTGGTCGAATAACCAGTTACGGAGCCATTGCAAAGTTCTTAGGAAGTGGTGGTTCTGCGAGAACCGTAGGCTGGGCAATGAATTTGTCGCATCACGTTTCGATTCCCGTTCCTGCACATCGGGTTGTAAATCGCAATGGGCAATTAACTGGCAAACATCATTTCTCTGATGCGAACAAAATGCAAGAACTATTGGAATCAGAAGGCATTGTGGTAAAGGATGATCAAATCCAAAATTTTCAGGCTCATTATTGGGACCCTCAAATTGAATTGGATCTTTAACGTTTACTGATGCGATTCCCTGTGCTACGTTGAAGTGTGCATTTGAAACGATTAACCGTTGCGTCTCTTTTTGCTACATGTTTTGTAATTCGTCCGCCAACTCGTGCGCGCCATTTTCTCCAATTGTTGGGATGAAGTTCGCGTTTCATCAGGGCTTTTACATCGTCTTCGCGCAATCCAAATTGAAACAAGATGGCATCAAAAGGTGTTCGGTCTTCCCAAGCCATTTCAATGATTCGATCAATTTCATGATCTAGAAGTTTGTCAATCATATGGAAAGAACTCCATATGTTTAAAAATGTTCAATGTTAGAATAAAAGAGTGTGCACTTCGTCTATAGCGTTTTTCGCATTTTCGAACCGAACCTCATTCATTCCTGAGATAATTGTAAACGGACGTTGGTCTTCTATTAAGGCAGTTTTATATCGAGTAAATATCTCTTCTCTTAAATGAGGGTGTTCGCGCAAAGGATCTGGTTCCCAAGGGATATCGATATTCATTAATAGCGTGTGAGAATAATTTTGATTCCGAGATTCTGCAATAAGCCAATCGGGACAAGAACCAAAAACCACTTCCATCCAAATGCGGCAAACGAGTATATCGGTATCGTAGAAAATAATTTTGCTGTTTGAGGGGAGTGCGTCATTTAATTCGATTTGCTTTCGGGCAATTGTTTCGACATCCCTTGCTGTATAAAAACGATTAAGATTCGTAAGATATTCGCGGGCATATTCAGGAACAATCGAACCTAAATAGTGCTTGGCTAATTGCTTAACAATACTCGATTTTCCGGTTGACTCTGGGCCAGTAACTGCAATTCGTATCATGGTTTAGCGAGATCCTTTCTCCAGGTTTTTAAACCATACAATGCAATTACCGCCATAATGATGTAAAGGATTGCCGTTAAATAAAGTGATTTGTATATAAAAAGTCCTGCATTGGCCAAGTCAACAATCACCCAACAGATCCAGTTCTCGATGTATTTTCTTGCCATCATCCAGGTGATAAGCAAGCCGGAAATTCCCATACATGCATCGAAATAGGGAACATCAGTGTTGGATAAATTTTGCAGGATTTTAGCTAGAGTAAACGACCCGATAATGAACAATACGATTAGCGAAATTGACTGTTTTAATGTGATGTTAGAGATGGTTTTCGTTTCTTCCATCTTGCCCATGCGAATCCAATTATAATATCCAAATGCACCCATCACCATATAAAAAAGTTGGAGGCCAGTTTCCGCATAAAGACGCGATAAGAAAAATACAGGTACATAAAAAGCAGAACCAATTATTCCCAATATCCAACCTGCAATATGACCACGTGCGGTTAGAAAAACTCCTGCAATGGCAATTAAAAAAGCAATTAGTTCAAAAAGGACAGCAGATAGCATACTTGATTTTACTTGCAACAAACATCGGAGATAATTACCACATGCGGAATAGAATCAATTCCAACATTTTCTGAATTCTCCGTTTTCGTCATATTGCCCGGCTTGTTTCTGTGAGTTGAAAACGCGTTGGCGTGGATCGTTTCCAACGCCCGCTAAATAAGCCCAATTTCCCCAGTTGCTTGCAACATCATAATCAAGTAACATCGATTCAAAATACTCAGCACCTAATCTCCAGTCCAATTTGAGTTGATGCACAAGATAACTCGCCACATTCTGACGTCCTCGGTTACTCATAAAACCAGTCGCTGCTAATTCGTGCATACAGGCATCCACAAAATCATCACCTGTTTTTCCTTGAATCCAACTCTGAAACAGCTCATCCGATTGCACAATTTCTCGTTTGGGATTGTAAATATTCAGGCCATTTTTAAAGAAAAGCTTCTCCCCATACTTAATCAGCATGTAGCGGAAATAGTCGCGCCAAAGCAATTCAAATACTAGCCAATATGTAGACTCGTTTGCTCCATATTGCTGCTCAAACTTTATAAGTTCGGCATAAATCTGTCGGGGCGAAACTGCTCCCAAAGCCAACCAAGGACTAAATTTGGTGGAATAATCGGCGCCTAATGAACCATTTCGAGTTTCCTTGTATTGAAGGATGAATTTATTTGTGAAGAAGTAATCCTGTATGCGTTTTTGAGCTTGCCGTTCTCCTCCGCTGAATGGAAAAGCACTGCGCGGATCCATTAACACATTCTCATGATGTAAAAGTTGCTCCAATGAAATCCCTTGTTCATGATGCGGATAACCTTTTGGAAAGTTCTGATCAAATGGAGGTCGTATGATCAGATTAGCCTCTACTTGTTTTCGAAAGTTGGTGAATACGTCGGGAACTTGAAAAGGAAGACAAAATAAATCGTCGGGATGAATTAGGAAATCATCATAAAATTTAAAAATGCTGATCTTCTCATCGTTCAGAGCTAGTTCAACAGCATGCTCTTGGGCAAGTTCTTCGCTTGCAATGGCATTAGCAAAACTCAGTTCAGCAACCGAATAGTTGAGGAATAATTGAGGAATAATTTCCTCTGGTTTTCCCTGTATGATGAGCAATTTTGTTCCTTGCTTTTTCCAGAAATCAGCAAGTTCGTTTAAGGTTTGATAAAGAAACTGTTTTCTGTGTTTTCCCAAGCGAAGCAATTTCGATAAGCGAAACATCTCTTCATTGGGCAGAATATAAAGCGGCAAAACGTTCATTCCTTTTGAAGCAGCATGCGCAAGTGCAGCATGGTCTTGACTTCGCAAATCGTTACGATACCAATGAAGGAGAGTGTTCATGTTTTTGAGTTTCTACAACGATCGCTGCAATACATTACGTTTTCCCAATCGCGTTCCCATTTCTTTCGCCACGAAAAAGGCCGTTTACAAATTGGACAGGTTTTTTGAGGAAGATCCGCCTTCTTTACTCCTTTCATTCGTTTACCGCTGACTTTTGCAAACCTGCTTTATAGGTAGAAAG
>CALQJV010000242.1 GCA_943330985.1 Chitinophaga pinensis | reverse complement strand
TATCTAATTAACCGAACTCAGTGGAAGCCACAACAATGGAACAATACGCTCAATGTTGGTCTCAATCATTATTACGATTATAAGCGTGGAGAAGGATTTATCAATATGCACATGCGCACAAGCGGACCCGGTTCCGATTACGATTATACACAGCTGAGTTTAACTGTGGTCAACAAAAATGTTTTGGGTAAATTCAACTTCAACACCCGCTTTTTCGCCCAAATTGGAACAGGCGGAAACCTCGCTTCTGAATCGGCGCTTTACCTTGCTGGCGCTAACCAAGAAAGCATGATGGATAACAAATTCATGCGTTCGGCAGCGTTCTTCCCACAAGATTGGGGCGGTTTCGGAAATACCACCAATCATTTGCAATACGGAGGCGGACTCAATTTGCGTGGATATTCAGGCTATTTGGTGCCATTCCAACGCGTCGATGGAACAATTGTTCCGGTATACAAAGGCAATTCGGGAGCAGCTGTAAATGCTGAATTGGAGTTCGATCGTTTGTTTCCAATTCGTCCAAAGTTTACACGTAATTGGTTGAAAATTAACACCTATCTCTTTGCTGATGCAGGTTTCATTCAATCCAATTTACCCGGCGAGAAAATGGCATTTGCACAACCACGCGCCGATGCAGGTGTAGGTGTTGCTTTTACCATCAAGAAATGGGGGCCATTGAACATGGAAAAACCACTCACATTCCGATTCGATATGCCTTTGTTATTAACCAATACACCTGATGTATCGCCCGATTTTCTTCAGTTTCGTTGGGTAGTTGGAGTGAATAGAGCGTTCTAATACTTCGATATTTTTGGGGGCATGCCTCCTGCGTCATCACCGGGCTTTCCGCGGTGCACGGCACCTTGCTGCAATCCCTTGCCCGAGTTAGTTTTAGTACAATTGCTTGTTTTTGAAAAACGGCAGCAACTGTTTTAAATCATCCGCTGCACGACTAAACCAAATCAATACGGTAAAGCTTGAAGTTAGCAATAAACTATGAACGATAATGTTTAGAATAGCATTTTCAAAAAGAGGTAATAACTGAGCAACACCATAGGTAAGTGAAATAGCAATTGCAATAAAAAGCGTTCGTTTATCGAAAGGTTGTAGTTTAAATCGAACCCAGATATAAACGTATTTAAAGGCATTGTATAAAAAACTCGAAATACATGTACTCCATGCTGCTCCAATAATTCCATAGGTTGGAATCATTAAATAAAGTAATAAGAGGTTAATTAACGTGATGCTTACTAATGCAATTGTTCCCGAAGCAAATCGATTCGAAGTGAAAATTATAGCATTGTTCGAGCCTGTCATTAAATTAAATAATGCGGCAAGACTTAAAATTTGAACTACAGGAATTCCAGATTTGAATTCGGGCGGTAAAAATTGAAACAGATGCGGCGTATTAATCGATACCATTAAAAATAAAAAACCTCCTAATAAAAATAAGTATCGCGACGATTTGTAATAGATGTCTTTGATGTTTTCTAGGTCATTTTTCTCCCAAGAATAAGCGACTCGAGCATTGGCAACTTTGTCTAATGCATTTAATGGCGCTTCGATGAACGTTGGAATAAATGCAGCAATTCCATAAACCCCAACCAAGGATAGCGAAACAAATTGTCCAAGAACCACGGTATCTAAAAGTTTTATTGCCATTGATGCAATGCCTGCAAGGAAAACCATCCAGCCATAACTCAACATCTCAATAATTACTTTTTTATTAATGACTGAAGAGTCAATTCGGAAAGAAATGTCCCCTTTATTGAAAACATAAACCAGCAATACAATCAGTTGCAATACATATGTTCCAATAAAACTATATACAAACTGATTTAAATTGAGATATCCTGCTGCATAAAAAATGATGATTAGAATAAATAAAAGGCGAATGAAAACTTCCTGAGCAAAAGCTGGCAGAATAGGGCGGAAGACCGAAAATAAATAATTGCTAATGATTGATATCAATGCAATGACAAGTGTAAAAGGCAATACAAGCTGAAAATACTCTGAAAACAAATGAGAATTTTCAGTATAAATAGAGATGAAATAACTTTTGAAAATCCAGAGTATGGGCAGGATGAGTAAGCTTCCACATGCAAGCCAAACCAACATGAAACCAAAATACCCATGGTGTTTTTTTTCAGAAGCTCGAAATCGTGGGAAAAAACGCGTTGTTATATTAACAATACTTAAAGGAACAATGGTGGAAACAAGAAATGAAAATGAATAAAGAATGCGAGTGAGTCCAATAATTTCTGGATTTAAAAACTGAGGTTGGATAACCAGTAAACTCAAGAAACCTATGAAGATTCCCGCATAGGTAATTACCGTACTTTTTATTCCTTGTTGTTGAATTACTCCCATGTTAAATTGTCAAGTTAAATGTATTCATCCAATTCCAATTATTCATTAATTAACGAAGGATGAAACCAGATCACATCGATTCGAGTTGGCAAAGTTCTTTATCACATATTTCCTCATTTCTTCTGCAACCTCAATTGTATGAGAATTCAGAACTTTATTTAAATCTTTCGCAATTTCCACTTTGTTAAAATCCGAATATATCAAGCCTGGAGCATTTTCTTTCGAGAGAATTTCTGCCGTACCTGTATTATTTAAAATAAAAGGAACGCATCCGCACAACATGCCTTCAATCACAACCATTCCGAATGCTTCATTTCTTGAAAACAAACATATCGCAGCCGATAAATTGAAAAGTTCGTTGAGTTTTTCCAGCGTTGCATTGGGTAAAATTTCAATATTCTCAGATGCATTTCTTTGAGCCCAATCGAACGCCTGATCTTGAATACCTACTAAATAAAATTGGGTTTCACTCATTGTTTTCGCCAAATCAAGGAATCGGTCAACACCTTTTAATAACATCCTATTTTCAGAACTTCCACCCGCAACATAAATAATTGATGACCTGGTTTGATTTGAATTAATTCGAAATTTAGTTGCATCAATACCAGGATAGGCTACCTGAATTTTATTTTGCAAATCGGGCAACTTCAAAGTTTGTATCAATTGATTGCCGGTATAATTGCTTGAAGGAATCAAAACATCCGACAGTTTACAAACAATTCGAACCAAATAACTGCGAATAGCATTTAAATGTGCTCCATAACGTAATTCGGGAATGGCAACGGCATCGTATCCTCCAATAAACGTAATGGTTTTAATTCCCAATATTCGCCCAACTATTACTGGAATTAATCCGTGAGAATCGGCAAACCAAATATAAATTGCTTTTGAATTTCTACAATTCTTAATTAACCAAAGTGTAAGTTGAAGCATGCGTAAAAAGAGATGAGCTCCCTTTTTTAATCCGAAAGGAAATTCAACAACATCTGCCGATTTCTTAAGGCATTCTATATCATAAACCACAAAG
>CALQJV010000241.1 GCA_943330985.1 Chitinophaga pinensis | reverse complement strand
TGTGCAACCATCAAAAAAAACAATGTAATCAATAATTAAACATGGCTATTGAATCGCCACGTTTTCAACCAAATACAAAGTTAGTAATGGCCTGTCTCATTTCGGGAGTTCATGATGTAAACCGCGACATGACTCTTACAAATGATACCTACGAATTGGTTAAAGACTGGGCGGAATCCATTTCAGCAGCAAACCTAAAGGGTGTTATCTTTCATAATAATTTCTCTGAAGAAACGTGCAAATCGTTCGAAAATGAAACCATTTCGTTCGTTAAAATCGAGTACAATCCCCAATTTAATCCCAATGTATTTCGTTATTTTGTTTACCGAGATTTTTTAAAGCAGCACATCCAACAGATCAACGGAATTTTTTTTACCGATGTTACCGATGTCGTTCTCGTTAATAATCCATTTACAGATCCTCTTTTTATTGAAAATCCCTCTGCCCTATTTTGTGGCGACGAACCCAAAAAGCTGCATAACGATTGGATGATTGCCCATGCCGAAAATTTACGAAAAAACATTCCAGATTATGCAGCATACGAAAGCACTTTTGGTAATGAGACCTTGTTAAACTGTGGAATTATGGGAGGTTCCGCAACCTTGATTTTTGATTTTTTACAACAACTTTGTTCGATTCACCAGATTGCTAATAGCGAAAACACAACCGCATACACTGGCGATATGGGCGCATTTAATTATTTGGCACGTACACAATTTAACGATCAGTTAATACATGGAGCGCCTGTAAACACGCTGTTTAAACACTATGAAATAAAACGAAACGATTGTTGGTTCAGACATAAATAACAGCATCATCGTATTTTCGAATGCTCAAACGAGCAAAGAAGAATAGTTTACCCAAGCATTTCCAATTTCTTTCGCATTTCATTTATCATCATTTTAAACTGGTTTTTGATGCGAAATTGTATAGTGAATGCTCAGCTTTAAAAACTGTCCCTAACAGAAATAGCAAAATCGCTTGTTTACATATTTGGAAACATTTATTATCTTTGGGCGTTTAGCAATCAATTTGACAAATGAAGTATTTTGAGACTAAGTTCTTAGAAGAAGCAAATGAGTTTATAGCAGAGCTTGACCCGAAGACAATCAAAAAAATATTTTACAATATCGACCTTGCCGAACAGACGAATGACTCGAAATTGTTCAAGAAATTGCAAAATGAGATTTGGGAATTTCGAACAAAATTTGCTGGAATTCAAATCAGATTGCTAGCATTTTGGGACAAGTCAAACAATAAAGAAACATTAGTAATTGCGACTCACGGTTTCATAAAAAAGGTTGACAAAGTTCCAGCAAACGAAATTGAACGTGCGGAAAGACTGAGAGTCAACTATTTTAACAACCAAAATAAAATTTAGAAATTATGGCAAAGAAAGAAGTAAAGACTTATTCACTTACCGAAATGAAAGACATATATATCGGTAAAGTTGGAACAGCAGACCGAGACGAATACGAATACGAACTAAGTATGGACGTGTTAGGGAAAATGATAAAATCGGCGAGAATAGAACGCCATATGACACAAGAAGAACTGGGCAAACTCGTTGGTGTTCAAAAAGCTCAAATTTCGAAACTCGAAAGCAGTGCTAACAGTGCAACCATTGACACTATTTTAAAAGTTTTTAGAGCATTAAAAGCGGAAATTAAATTTAATGTAAAACTTGAAGACAACTATGTTAAACTTGCCTGACTTAAAAGAATATCGAACGCATAATAAGCACATACCATGCATTACCTTCTATTACATTGATCCATTCTAGATTTTTTAATTCGCGATTTTTCCTCATTGTAATCATTTTCTTTGGTGGCCAAACTTTCGCGCAGCCTACAGGAAAATTCGCCGATAGCATTCGTATTCAGTATCGTATTCCCGCTCTGGGATATGCCGTTGTTTCCTCGAATTCTATCATTGAAATACAGGTTGCGGGAATTTCGAAAATCAATACTTCTCATGCGGCATCGCTGAATAGTAAATTCCGAATTGGCTCCAACACCAAAGCCATTACTTCTTTTGTTGCCGCATTGTTAGTCAAGGAAAAAAGAATCACTTGGAACACCAAATTCTTCGATTTATTTCCCGAATTAAAAGCTACAAGTCATGCGGCTTACCACAAACTTACTCTTCTAAATCTCCTTTCCTTTCGGACGCAATTATATCCATACACCTACACCGATTCACTGCCATTAAAAGAGGAAATTCAAGGCAATGAACAGGAACAACAGCTGCAATTCACTTCTTGGTTTTTAAAACAAAATCCGGTGAGTAAGTCGGGCGAAGTACATTTTTCGAATTTAGGGTATGCGGCGGCGGCGCTTATGCTCGAAGAAGTTTCCGGAAAATCGTACAAACAATTGCTTGAAGAACTGGGACAACAATTAGATATCTCCTTTGGATTTGGTAAACCCAACCAAAACGATTCACTTCAAACCTGGGGACACAATCGTGATTTAATTCCAGACAATGCACAAAACGATTACAAATTAAACTGGCTGATGGCGGCCGGAAACATCCACCTTACCCTACCCGACTATTGCAAATTCATCCAATTACAACTGCAAGGATTAGCTGAAAAATCTACACTGCTTTCCAAACAAGAATTTGAATTTCTGCATTATGGATTAAAACGTTTTGCCCTCGGTTGGTTTTGGGAAAAAGATGAACGCAATCAGCATATCTCCTTCAACATAGGAAACCCCGGAACATTTCTTTCCTCTGTTTTTGTTTTCAAAGAATCCGACAAAGCCATCATCGTATTTTCGAATGCTCAAACGAACGAAGCAGAACAAGGAATTCAGGTGTTGATTGAAAAACTAAAACAGCAATACATTCCCTAATTTTACCCCATGGGAAAATCCAACTTTGAACGCATGTTGCAATTGGCCGACGAGGTGTTCGCAACCAAAAACGATCCGAATCAATTGGATGTGAATGAAGAGGTCATGGAACACTTGCAGCGCATTCACCCCGAAAGCATTGCAGAATATGACGATGGGCAAGGCCCCGTTTGCTGGATTATCCAAATCCCTACAACTCGGACTTTGATGGAGCAATTTCTCGCCAACGAAATCTCCGAAAAGCAGCTCTTCGAATTAACGCCTTTGAATGTTCCCTATCAGGCAGTTTATCTGTGTTCTGGCATGGTGCTCGAGGAATACCGAAGAAAAGGCATTGCGAAAAAACTCGCCTTCGACGCACTTTCAAAAATCCGGGAAACACATCCCATCGCAGCACTTTTTGTTTGGGCCTTCACCAACGAAGGCGATGTGGCTTCCGAAGCGCTTGCCAAACTCAGCGGCTTGCCCTTGTTGAAAAAAGTGCATTGAGTGGGGTGTAAAATCAACCTGCATTTTTCTTAAAAATCTGCAAGAAAACAGCCCAAC
>CALQJV010000240.1 GCA_943330985.1 Chitinophaga pinensis | reverse complement strand
TCTCATGTTCTCCGGCATCATTCAACCCGTAGTATTTTTCAGAATGTATCGGGCGTGTTGCTCATCAATTTGGTTTTGGGTGATGCTTCATCTTTTATAAACCTCATCGCACAGCAAGGACAACAAATCCAACAACTTTCTTATTCACGTGAACTTGAACTGGAAGCTGATCGAGAGGGATTGCAACTGCTGTTAAATAATAAAATCAATCCCAAAGGAATGTTAAGTCTGCTCGAAAAATTGAAGGATGAAAATACGGGTTCGTCTGTTCCTGAGTTTTTGAGTACACATCCTTTGCCCGATTCCCGAATTGAAGCTCTGAAGAAGTTGCTTGTCAACCATTCGGAAACATCAACTCATTCCGACCTCGATTCAATTTGGCTGAAGTTGAAATTGCGATAGTTTTCATAGAAATCACAGTTCATTTTATCTGTTGTTGAATTTCAATTCACTATCAACAGAGCATTTTTAAAGGAGAAATTTCTGAGTTGAATGTTGATTGTAAGTATATCGAAATCTAAGTACGATAGGTTTTTCTATCTATATTTGCCGCATACTCATTTCTATGAATACTGTAAAATTTCACATAATTGTATGTGCTACTTCGCTTCTTGCACTAATCGCTCTTCCATCGTGTAAAAATCACCGCAATTCATCCAAGAACAACGCTCAAACATTTCTCGATTCTGCAGTTTTCGAAAATGTTGATTCCATTGCCAATTTGGAAGCAGTTGATTTTAATTGGATGAATGAACAAGCCAAAGATCAACGATATAATCCATCGGCCAAGCGTATTAACGACATCATTCACACACAATTGGAAGTGAGTTTTGATATCCCGAAGAAACAATTAATGGGGAAAGCTCGCATCGATATTAAACCTCATTTTGCCCCAACTGATTCCTTGGTTTTAGACGCTAAGGCATTTACTGTTCAGCGCGTTGCCATGATTGGAAAAGGAGATGTTTTAACCGATTTACTATACACATACGACAAACTTCAGCTTCATATTTCATTGGGTAGGAAATTCACTCGCAATGAAAACTACCGTGTATTTATTCAATACGTTGCAAATCCCGACAGTGTTAAAACGCCTGGAAGTAGTGCAATAACCGATGCCAAAGGATTGTATTTCATTGATCCGAAGGAAGAAGACCCGAAGAAGCCAACCCAAATTTGGACACAAGGCGAAACCGAATCTTCTTCTTGTTGGTTTCCAACCATCGACAAGCCCAATGAGAAAATGACGCAGGAAATTACCATTACGGTTCCTGAAAAATACCTCACGTTGAGTAATGGTTTAAAAACGTTAAGTAAGAAAAATGCTGATGGCACTCGCAGCGATACTTGGAAAATGGATCAACCTCATGCGCCTTATTTAGCTATGATGGCCATTGGTGAATTTGCTGTAGTGAAAGATACTTGGCGCAAAATTCCAGTCGATTATTATGTAGAAAAAGAATTTGAACCCTATGCCAAAAATATTTTCGGGAAAACGCCCGAGATGATTGAGTTTTTCTCCACTCGATTGGGTGTAGATTATCCTTGGCCAAAGTATTCTCAAGTAGTGGTTCGCGATTATGTTTCGGGTGCTATGGAAAATACATCGGCTACGCTTTTTGGAGAATTTGTGCAACAAACTCCATCCGAAATGCTTGATGGAAATTATGAAGATGTTGTTTCGCATGAACTATTCCACCATTGGTTTGGCGATTTGGTTACCTGCGAATCTTGGGCGAATTTGACTCTAAACGAATCCTTTGCTACCTATGGCGAATATTTATGGAGGGAGTTTAAATACGGTCGCGATGAAGCCGATGAACATTTGCAAGAAGATTTTAATACCTATCTTGAAGAGTCGTTTCGTAAAAAAGTCAACCTGGTTCGTTTCAACTATGAAACTCGGGAGGATATGTTCGACCGTCATACTTACCAAAAAGGCGGTTTAATTCTTCACATGTTGCGAAAATATTTGGGCGATGAGGCTTTTTTCGAAGGACTCAAAACCTATCTAAACGAAAACAAATACCAAGCAGCCGAATTTCATCAGCTTCGCTTAGCTTTCGAAAAAGTAAGTGGCGAAGATTTGAATTGGTTTTTTAATGAATGGTATCTCGACAAAGGACATCCCATTTTAAGTGCAAAAATTTCCTGGGATGAAACAAAGAAAGAAAGTATTGTTTCAATTGAACAAACCCAAGACTTGGAATCGGCTCCACAATACAAACTTCCTTTGGATATTGATATTTATGAGAAAGGATCAACGCGTCGCATACGTATTGTAATCGATAGTTTTAAACAAACCTTCCGCATTCCGGCGGCTACTAAACCCGATTTATTGGTATTGGATGCAGAACATCAACTTTTAGGTAAACTTGATCAACAGTTAACAAAAGAAGAAGCTCAACTGCTTTTTTACAAAGGCAAAACCTATCTAGATCGCTTTATTGCACTCAATGTTTTACTCGATCATGCATCAGAACCGGGAATGAGTGAAGTGTTGAAAAGCGCCTTGCGTGATCCATTTTGGAACATTCGTTTGTATGCGCTAAACCGATTGGATGAAGTCATCACCAAAAATTTTATTGATTTTAAACCCCAGCTTGTTCAGTTGGCAAAAAACGATTCGAAGTCATCTGTTAGAGCAGCTGCTTTTGATAAATTAGGAAATAATACGCACAATAGCGCGGAAGATTTTTCGCTTTTTGAGTTCGCATTGAAGGATAGTTCTGCATTGGTACAAGGAACTGCTTTGAAAGGCATGTATGCTGCAAGTCCAGAGAAAACGCAATTAGCATTAGCTTCCATCGAAAAATCTGCAAAGGGAAGTATGCTTTCATCCATTGCTGCTATTTATGCGAACTCGGCTGTTCCAGGTAAATTTGAGTTTTTGAAAGATGCGTATGCAAAAATAACCAATCCGAATGAAAAATACTTGTTTATTCAAATGATGGGGAAATATGCATTGTTGCAAGACGAAGCCACCAAGACATCGGCACTTTCCTCCTTCGAAAACATGGCTCGAAATGAAGAAGCATGGTGGTTGCGTTTGGCAGGAATTCAAGTAATCGCAGAATATCAAATGGAATATTCGAAGAAACTTGATCAGTTAAATGCTGAAATTTCATCACCAGAAGGACTTAGTGCAAGTGAGTCGGTGAAAACGGAGAAGCTGAAAGAAAAAGCAAATTTAGTAGCGAGTATAACCAATATCGAATCAATGCTCGAATCCATTTTTGCAGCAGAAAAAGACAGCAATCTCATTCGTATACTCTCAGGCGGGCAGTAATTAACTTGCCAATCCCGATTCGTAACCTTCGTCAATGAGCAAGAGTTTTCCTGTTGCTGCGCTCACTGCTAATACGTCACAACGTTCATTTTCGGGATGATCGTTGTGGCCTTTTACCCAAATAAATTTCACGTTG
>CALQJV010000239.1 GCA_943330985.1 Chitinophaga pinensis | reverse complement strand
GCCAACGTTGTATTGCCACGAAGCACATACAATGGCATAACAGAATGCGATTTACTATTTACGTTGATTACTTTTAAACGCGCTCCAACTGGAATATCACCCGTTTGAAATTTGTTCGATTGTGATAATGGAACTTCCTTTTGAATACCCTCCAAAATCACCAAACTATTGCTTGTGAAAATGGTATCGCCAATGTGCAATGAATAATCTACAGGTTCTTTCCAACCATCATTCGCTTTCTCTTTCGGATCTTCAAGTTTGGCGTAGGTTACATGCGTAAAAATATCGCGATTCAGGTAATGCTTCGTAGCAGGTTCTGCCACATTGCCCATGCGAGGATTGGTTTGAATAAGCGGCGATAATTGAAACGCCTTCTCGATTTTACCCGCTGCATTTTTTTTATAATAATCGACATTGTAGTAAATGTTGATGCCTGCAGTTGAGTCACCTCGATAACTTACTAGATATTCGCCCATCTTCACCGTGTCGTTGCGCGCTAGTAATATATTCTCTCGGTTCGGGAAATCTTTCCCTAAATCGAATGAGCTGTTGTTTTGGGAGATGAATTCCTTTTTTCCAGCCGAAATCAATGCCCCAATGAGAATTAATCCAAAGCCAACATGCGCAATGGAGGAACCTGCTTTTGGGAATTTTCCTTTCAATACGCGGATGAAATAATCGAGATTTGCGCAAGTGGCAAATAAGGAAGCAAAGAGAAGGAGCAACAAAAGGGGTTGTTCTATCTGCATCCACAAGCCAATAATGATAGTAAGTAAACAAGCCAGACCAAACGATACGCTTATTTTCTTAATGAATTCGGCTATGTTGGTTTTTTGATATTTCAAGAATTGTCCAACAGCCATTAACAAAGCCACAATAACTGCAAACGGAATTTGCCAAGCATTGTAATGTTGTATAGCATCTTTCGGATTCGCCAATTTCGCATCAGCTAGTTTTGCAAACAGCTCAACTCCAAAAATACCATTCAGCCAAGCAAAGAAATCGGCGAGATTTCCTGAAATGAACTTATTAATTGCGGGAGTTGAAGTTGAAAACGTAATTTGAAATGCGGAAATAAGCAAAACCAAGGCAGCAATAAACATCCAAAATTCGCGGGAATTCAAATTCTCTTCTTCGGATTCTTTCGGCAATGCTTGTGTTACCTGACGAATCATAATTCCAAGGGCAACAAGAAGAAACAAAGCAGTCACTAACTTCATGAATCCCAATCCAATACTCACGATCAATAAAGCAACACTTAAAGTCAGCCAAATGGTTCTGAATGTTCCGTGTTTTAGCGAGATCGCCGAAGGCAACCAAACAAAAAAGAAGAGGTAAATAAGGAGTTGACCGCTCATTCCCAAATCGGTAAAGGCATGCACCGAGGTTTCTCCGAGAATTCCACTCCGTGTTAAGAAAGTAGAGTAGAGGATGAGGATGAACGTGATGAAAATAAGAAAGATAGCAGTCATTACCGATTGCCCGTTTTTATTTCGGTTGATGAGCATCACGTGTGCTCCAGCAACAAGTGTCAGCCAAGGAACAAGAGATGCATTTTCTACTGGATCCCAAGCCCAGAAACCACCAAAGCTGAGTGCTTCGTATGCCCATGCACCACCCATCAAAATCCCGGTTCCTAAAATACAAATCCCGAAAAAGGCCCAAGGCAAGGCTGGAGTAATCCATTCGCGGTATTGTTTGCGCCAGATTCCTGCAATGGCATAGGCGAATGGAAAGAGTGTTGCAGAAAAACCGAGAAATAGAGTAGGAGGATGGATGGTCATCCAATAATTCTGAAGCAATGGATTCAAACCACGTCCATCGAGTTTAGCTAAGTAATCAGCTTTTTGTACGAAAGGAAAATCTTTAAATTCGGGATGCTCACGAAGTAATAAAAAGGGATTGCTTCCAATATGAACATCGCCCACATAAACACCCAACAACATCGAGGCAAGAAAAACCTGCACTAAGGCCACAATGGTCATGGTGCTGAATTCCCAATCGCGACTCGCACGCATTAACACATTTCCAAGTACCATGTTCCAGAATGTCCAAAGGAGAAAACTTCCTTCTTGTCCTTCCCAAAAGCACGATAAAATATATTTCATCTGCATGGCTTTGTTGCTATGCTGCCATACATAATGGAATTCGAAAAAATGGTTAAAGAGGATGAAAAAAAGAACGCCGATAATTCCGAAAACGCCAATCGAATGCAAATGAAATCCTAAGCGACCTAACTTTTTCCAAGATGTGGCTTCTTCGGGTTTTGTTTGGGCAAACCAATATGAAACTGCCGATAATATTGCAGCGGCAAACGAAAGTGCTATAAATAAGTGGCCAATTGTGCCCCAAATGGTATGTTCTCCAATGTATTGAATTTCCATATTGATATGCCTCGGCAATTATAGCGAGGTAGTTTGCTGTGATCCAGCTTTAAATTCTTTTTCCTCCATGTCCTTTGCTCCGTTATTGTATTTACTCGGACACTTCATTAATATTTTATCGGCATTGAATGTGTTTCCGTTCATTTTTCCGGTAATGACAATCTGCTCAGAACGTTCAAAATCTTGGGGCTTCGAACCATTAAATAAAACCTTGCACTCCGTTGAATCGCGGTCTTTCAAATAAAAGCCAAACAAATTGGCATTTTGCTCCGGGTTGTATTCGAGCGGTTTGGATTTGTTTAATTTTCCAACCACATGAAATTCTTGATTCGGCGATTCCATAGCTTCTTTGAACGATGCGTAGGTACTTGAATCGGCAAACGTACTCAAGATCATTCCTATCGCTAAGGCAATGACTACAATGCCAATGATGTGAATCTTTTTCATGCTTTTTCTGAATTAGATTGTTCCTTTTCGAGGCGGCTAATTTTACGGTCGAGACGAATCAGATACATGACAATTCCTGCAAAAACGATCGAAAGGATAGCCACTACCACATAAATCTTTCCTTCAGCACGAAATGTATCGGCCATGTCGATGGTTTCTCCAGCCATTAATGAACTCGATAAACAGATGAAAAGCAGGTTGAGAAGAATCTTATTGAACATTTTTAAATCTTTCGGAATTTGATGAAAACTGAGAACGAAGTTGCTTGTAACGTAGTATGGACGTGCGAATGGCAATGTTTGCTATCCAAAGTCCAATCATAATCCAACCAATTACGGCAGGGTAAAACACCAAGCGCATATTTTTATCTAAATCGTACGAACTAAAAGCTGGATTTCCACCATTGCCTGGATGCAACGAATCCACTTTATTCATTCGAGGATAAACCACCAAGAAAACAAGCAACAGAACGAATGCGAAAATGTTATACACAGCTGCAACACGCGCACGTTTTTGTTCTTCGTCCATCGAATTTCTGAGAATGATGTAGGCGAAATAAATGAGGATGGAAATGGCGGCTCCATTGAGTTTGGGATCG
>CALQJV010000238.1 GCA_943330985.1 Chitinophaga pinensis | reverse complement strand
TTTCCCTGCCGATTCTTTATCAAGAAAAAATCCAGTAGATTCAATAACAACATCAATATTCAAAGATTTCCAAGGAAGATTGGCAGGATCTCTTTCTGCAAAAACTTGCATAGAATGTCCGCCTGCTTCAATCACATTCTCACGAACAGAAACATTTGTTCCCAATCCGCCATGAACCGAATCGTATTTTAATAAATGCGCTAAAGTTTTCACATCCGTTAAGTCGTTTATGGCAACCACTTCAATATTCGATTTTTGAAGTATCGCTCTAAAACTAATACGCCCAATACGTCCAAATCCATTGATTGCTACTCGAATCTTTGTCATAAACCTAACGATTAAATAAAATTAAGTGTCAAACATACACTAAGGGAAATTAACACGCAAGAATTTTCTGCTTCTGATTGTTAAATATTTATTAACAATTCAAAATCGTTGTGATAAATGAATTAGAACAGAGCGATTATTTCGATTCTGTTAATCGAATTTTAAAATAGATGCTTTTCTGCATGGTACGAAGAACGAACCAATGGTCCACTTTCTACATACCGAAATCCTTTTTCCAAAGCAAACTCTTTGTATTTAGCGAAATTGTCGGGTGTTACAAATTCAACAACTGGAAGGTGTTTCGGAGTAGGTTGAAGGTATTGCCCCAATGTTAAAATGTCTACTTTATTTGCCGCTAGTTCTTCAATGGTCTCAAAAATTTCTTGCTCCGTTTCTCCCAAGCCAAGCATCACACCCGATTTAGTTTTACATCCTCCTTCTTTCAAACGGCGAAGCACTTCCAAGCTGCGATCGAATTGAGCCTGAATGCGCACTTGGCGTGTAAGTCGGCGAACTGTTTCTAAGTTGTGAGAAACAATTTCGGGGCGGATGTCAATGATGCGTTGAAGGTTCTCCCATTTCCCCATAAAATCGGGAATGAGTGTTTCGAGTGTAGTTCCCGGACTTGCATCGCGAATGGCCTGGATGGTTTCGACCCAAATAATGGAACCGCCATCTTTCAAATCGTCACGATCTACCGAGGTAATAACGGCATGTTTTACACTCATGAGTTTTACGGAATTGGCAACACGCGCAGGTTCTTGCCAATCCACTGCGCTAGGCATTCCGGTAGCTACAGCGCAAAATCCGCAAGAGCGAGTGCATACGTTTCCTAAAATCATGAATGTTGCAGTTCCTGCTCCCCAGCATTCGCCCATGTTTGGGCAATTTCCACTTTCGCAGATTGTATGTAATTTGTGTTCGTCAACCAATTTACGCACCTGAGCATATTCGGGACCAGTAGGTAATTTTACACGCAACCATTCAGGTTTCTTTTTGCGTGTCAATAATGTTTCGGGGGCTGAATGTTTACTTTCGCTCATGATTGATTCCATTGCTTCCCGACTAATATTCGGATAAAAAAGGTGAGAAAAAAATTGCTGTTTTTATTAAATGCCATCATCGGAATGGGCTTCGCATAAGCGTCTACGCTGATTCCGGTTTCGACCATTCGGAGTCGTTCCTGTTCTCTTCCAAATTCAAAATTTAAAAGAAAACTTCCATACAAACCAGGATAAATGCGCGATTTACTCATGCCCTTAAAGAACGATGCGCGGCCCGAAATGTTGTCGGGAAAATGAATGTCAGGATTGTATCGCTCAACACTTTCTGTAACCCCATTTAAATCATCGAAATTATAAATGGTTAAATAAACGGGTTTTGCAATTCCCCATGACGCGCCGCCATAAAATCCATAGGAGAATTCTACACCACCACGATCACCGCGCGCATTGATGGTTTTTTGTTTACCAATGCCAGTTCTTGCTATAATAACCGAGTTGAGTTTCCCATAAATAAATCCTCCATTATTGTCGCTGTATGGATTTATCGTTTTAACTTCTTTAGGATGTCGCATGGTGAGCAATGCAAAATCTTTCAGAAAATAGCTATATCCCGTAAGATGCTTCCCTTTTCTATAATGCATACCCAATCCACTGCTGTGAAGCATAAAGCCCGAATGACTTACTTTGGAATAAAGAATCCCTGTTTCGTCAACGCTCGCAACAATCTGTGCAGATAAATTATTGGCGTTAATTAACCATACTAAAAACAAAGCCAACAACATTTCCCAATGAAATGATCTAAAGGATGTTGGAATTTGGTATGTTTGAGCCATTGCGACAAAGATACAATAGAATCAATCAAACGTTAACTATGCCAACTATTCATTCACGATACCTTGGAAATTTAAGAACCGAACAAACGCATCTTGCTTCAGGAGCAGTTCTCATTACAGATGCTCCAATTGACAATCAAGGGAAAGGGGAAGCTTTTTCTCCAACCGATTCGGTTTGTGCTGCATTATCTGCTTGTATGATAACCCTCATGGGCATAGCCGCAAATACACATCAAATTCCATTTGAAGGAATCGAAGCAGAGGTGACAAAATTTATGTCTGTAGCTCCTCGGAAAATTGAAAAAATTGTGGTTCGTTTTTGGGGATTTGATCAATCTTTAAATGATCACCAAAAGAAAATTTTGGAAAGGGCTGCGTTGACTTGTCCTGTAGGATTAAGTTTAGACTCTGCGGTAAAACAGGATATTTCGTTTGAATTTTGATTTATAATTCTTCGATAAGCGCTGAACTTATTGCAGAGTGAGAAGCTTGCGCCCGTAATTCTCCTTTTTGGATTAATAAAAGTTGAGGAGACTCATGCATTAAATTAAATCGATTAGCAACTTCATTGCTTAGTTGACGAAACGATAATAAGTCAAGATAATAAACAGGTATATTTTTATTGCCTGGATTCCAACTTCGTTCGAGACGATTTTTTGCCATGGAACTGATGGAACATCGCGTACTATGTTTGAAAATGGCTACGGCATCAACATGAACATCGTGCGATAATTGTACGATTTCATCCAACTGCTGCTCCTTTTCCAAGGCAAGCCATTCAATCATATGTATTAAGCTGTTTTGGAAGTAGAACGTTCGACTTGCTTACCGTATGCAGGGCAGTCTACTTTCTTTGTTCTGCAAGAAACTAAAGATGCTCCAATAAATAAAGCAACTAATATGAATGTTAAGGGTCGGCTCATTTTGAAATAATTCGCCGTAAAAGTAAGCAATTATACTTTCCAATCTCAGGTTTCTTATTTGAATTTTGAAATATTTATAGATATGATAATTCTCTCAAGGCATTGAAAGATGAATTCTAAATTACGCTTTGTGTTTTGTTCATGCATATTCATTTCCCGAATCCGTATGTTTGTATAAATTCCAGATTATGTCAAGCACTCGTGTTGAACCACGTATTGAAGAGAGTTGGAAAATTGCCTTGGGCGATGAGTTTCAACAACCTTATTTCGCAGCACTCAAGGAATTCTTGCTGAAAGAACAAGCCGAACAAACCATCTATCCTCCGGGCAGTCAGATTTTTTC
>CALQJV010000237.1 GCA_943330985.1 Chitinophaga pinensis | reverse complement strand
GTTACCTATCAAAATTCAGGAGCTGAAGAAAGCAAATGGTTTATAAATATTGCGGGCTGTGGCTTTGATGCGGAAGTCACTTTGGCAGCAAATCATAAGAAAGCAAAAGGACAAAGTGGATTCTTCACATACATTTCTCAACTTATTAAAACCCTGAAGCAATATAAAGAGCCAAGGATGAACTTCGCGATCGACTCAAAAGATTTTGATGATGATATCTTCGCAATATTGGCTGGGGTTTGCAGATTCGCTGGAAATTCGATGCTTTTGGTTCCCGATGCTGATCCTCGAGATGGTTTATTCCATTTGACCATTGCAAAAAAAATAAAACGAACGAAAGTAATTCGCAATTTGCATCGATTATTTAATGGGAGTTTTGTGAATTTAGAAGAAGTAAGTGTTCATGAATGCAAACGCCTTCAAATTAAAACAGCCGGATTACCCATCCAAGCCGATGGCGAATCTATTGGTGAGACTCCCGCTATGTTTGAAATATTCGAAAAGAAACTTCACGTTGTAATACACACAGACTATGTTTTCAAGAAAAGTAACTGAGTGGTATCAGGTTTTTAACTCCATTGAAACTGCCAAAGTGCAAGTTCCTATGAATAAAACAATTTCAGTTGAAGTTGCAGAAAAACGCATTTGCCTTACCCGAACCGAAGTTGGATTTTTTGCACTCGATGAAAAATGCCCGCATCAAAATTTACCAATAACCCATGGAGGATTTTGTGAAAATGGACATATTGTTTGTCCCTTTCATCGTTATTCCTGGAGCTTGAAAACAGGGCGCGAAATCGAACGGCGCGAAAACAACATTCAACTCTATCCAGTCGAGGAAAGAAAAGAAGGATTATTTATTGGATTTGAGAAGAAAAAGAACTCTTGGTTTTTTTAAAAGAAAAATCCCGACCGCCAATGGCAATCAGGATAATATAAAACCGGTAAATATTTTAGGCCTTTACACTACTTATTCTTTTTCAAAAGTAATTGTCTGAGAAAAGCTATTCGCATAATTATTCCCATTTGACAAATCTGTATCTAAACTTTCAATTTTAAGCACCAATTCATTATTGGTTAAACGATCAACAACATATACAGCTCCCCCATCTATTAGAATTTTGGTTTTCTTTTGAGTATCATCTATCCAATGCCATGTAAATGTACCACTGGATAATTCTCCATCAATAATATCAGTGTATTTAATAATTCCATCAGCTAGAATCTCCCAATTAGCAGAGAAAGAGTATGAAGTTGAAGTACCGTTAATAGTTTCAGTAAATATTGATCCATTTAATATAGATGTATTAATACTTCCATTGTTGTTTTCAATTAACTCTAGATTTACGACTTTCCATTTTCCTGTAAATCTAGCATCTCGAGAACGAAATGAAATAAAAGGATCGTTTTCTCCTTTCTTACAACTTGGGATAGCTAACAAACAAACAAAAGCGAATAGTAGAATTAGAATATTTTTCATTCTAGGTTAATTAAATAATATGCTAATGAGGTTATTGTCTTTCGTAAGTTTGAACTGATCTCAAACTGCTAGTGTAAGTAATACCATTACTTACACCTGATGAATTACTCTCATTTCTCAGAATTAATTCATTATGACTTAATCTATCTATACTATAATTATCATCTAATACAATACTGGTTTTCTTTTTAGTATCGTTTAACCAAAACCAATCTGATGATGAGGTAGAAATATCGCCGTCTTGAATTGTAGTAATCTTAAAAGTGCCGTCAGAATTAATTTCCAATTCTTCAGAATAAGAATAAGAATAAGATCCTCCACTATTAGTAACTGTTAAGATTGATCCATTTAACACACTCGTAGATGATGATCCTCCAGAAGAGTTAGACTGCCTTTCATAGTTCACCAATTTCCACTTAGCAGTTATTCTAGCATCTCTTGATCTGAATGAGATAGAAGGATCGTCTTCACCTTTTTTACAACTAGGAATAACAATAAGGCTAAGTATTACTAAAAGAAAAGGAAGTATTTTTTTCATCGTTTTTATTTTCTGCAATGTTAAATAATAAATCTAATTGTCCAATTAAGAAACCAAAATAAATTATTTTATCACTATTTCGAAATAGTGATCTTTCTCGTAAAGTTTTGAGATTGGGTATTTAACTGGAATAGGTAAACTCCTGCAGGCAATTGTTCCAAATTCAAAGTAAATTTTCCGGCATTTAAATCGGAATTTCTGTTTTGAGATAAAACAATTTTACCTGTAATATCAAACAATCTGTATTCCCAATTTCCTTTGTCTAGATTTGAGTAAACAATTGTTAAATCTTGACCAATTAGTGGATTCGGATATGCAAATAGAGTTCCTGTTGCTATTCCTCCCAAATTACTTACAGCACGAATTTCTGTATAGTCGCCAATTCCATTAAAGTCAACCTGACGAACTTTGTAATAAGAAATTCCCTCCAAAGGATTAGTGTCTTCAAATGCATATTCTTTAACCAATGAAGAATTCCCGGCCCCGTCAACAGTTCCAATAACATTGAAGTTAACCGCATCATTTGAACGAAGTATTTCAAAGTAATCGTTGTTGATTTCGCTCGCAGTAGTCCAAGTTACATCCACATTGTTTGTTGCATTATTGAATTGCGCATCAAAATTTAACCACGTTACAGGAAGTGGAGAACCATCACCCGCTCCAGAGAAATCCGAGAACGTCGTCAAACCATTCCAAGTGAATGTCTTCAAAACATTATCATTTGCACCCGAAGTACCGGTTACTGCTGAAGCTGTAGAACCTGGGCAACTTAACCAACCTGGAGTTGTTGTGGAAGTGCTGTATTTAACAGGATATAATGTTCCTGTTCCCACTTCGTCAGCAGCAACATAGGAGTAACTCACATTGTAAACAGGATTAATTGCTAATCCAGTTGGTTCAACCGACCAATAACGAGAAATGTATTTCGTTGGAGGCGTTCCTGTCAACATATTTGGATGAGCACCTTGCACAGTGGTAGTTGTGATATAGGATCCAACTTGAGCTCCATTGGTTAATGTAACCGACATTGGACTGTAATTAGTCGCGTCACCCACAGGGAAATTATAGGTTGCATTGGAATTTGTAAACGCTTTAATGTTTCCACCACCAGCAATTGCATTAGTAATAACGTAATTAGAGCTACTAGCTCCAGTTATAGTTCCGTTGATTAATGAAGTCCCAATAGTTAGACGGTTAGCTCCCAAATCAATTTTACCAGAAACGAAATTTAAGTTATTGTTAATCGTAAGAGCTGATGAAGATGAGCTAACAAGATTGCCATTTAAAAGAGATACTTCAAGATCATAGAATGTTTCTGAAGAAACACCTGAACTTACTGTTAGAGTTTGGTTGCCTGCTGTTTGACGATCAAAAACAACCTTTTTACTATTATGATTAAATGCACTTGTTGCACCTGAGCG
>CALQJV010000236.1 GCA_943330985.1 Chitinophaga pinensis | reverse complement strand
CGGCAAAGAAACAGAAAGAATTCGGGCATACGCAAATTAAATCTATCTTAATCCTAACATCCCACATTTAAAAATTAGAAAAAATCCATCACGACAAGCCTGTGCCATATTGTCACAACGTCTGTATTACCTACTTTTGTCTTCCAAATAATATCATGAAAGACCAATTATCAAAAGACATTGATGAATCAAGACAAGGCGAATCGCTTGTTATGCCGATAGAAAAGAATTCGTCCCAAACAAAAAAGATGTTCATTGAAAGTTATGGTTGTGCAATGAATTTTGCGGATAGTGAAATTGTTGCATCCATATTAATTAATGAAGGGTTTTCAACAACGTCTATCATTGAGGAGGCCGATTTGATTTTTGTTAATACCTGTGCTATTCGAGATAACGCGGAGCAACGCGTTCGTCAACGGTTAACAGAATATAATAAAGTAAAAAAGAAAAACCCCGATTTAATTATTGGCGTTTTGGGTTGCATGGCAGAACGACTTAAGTCGCAGCTCATGGAAGAAGAGAAGTTGGTTGATATGGTTGTTGGTCCCGATGCATATCGAGATTTGCCCAATCTAATTGCTATCGCAGAAGATGGAAGAAAGGCCATCAACGTTATTTTATCGAAAGAAGAAACGTATGCGGATATTTCTCCGGTAAGACTAGGAGGAAATGGAATTACAGCATTTGTTTCTATAACGCGTGGTTGCGACAATATGTGTTCGTTTTGTGTTGTTCCGTTTACACGAGGAAGAGAAAGAAGTCGCGATCCAGAAACTATTATTAAAGAGGTTGTTGGTCTTTATGAAAACGGTTACCGTGAAGTGACTTTGCTCGGGCAAAATGTTGATTCTTATTTATATTCTGGAGGCGGTTTAAAGAAGGAAATTTACTCGGAAGAAGAATTAAATTCGGCAGTTAGCTTTTCTCAATTACTTGAAATGGTTGCGCTTGCATCCCCCAATATGCGCATTCGGTTTTCAACCTCTCATCCAAAAGACATGTTGGATAGTGTTCTAGAAATAATGGCGCGCTACCCGAATATTTGCAACTACATTCATTTGCCAGTTCAATCGGGGAATACCGAATTGCTCGAAAAAATGAATCGTGGATATTCGCGAGAATGGTATATGGAAAGAATTCTATCCATTAGAAGAATTATTCCAGGGTGTGGAATATCATCCGATATTATTACTGGATTTTGTTCAGAAACAGAGGAGCAACATCAAGATACGCTGAGTTTGATGGAATTCGCGGAATTTGATTTTTCATACATGTATAAGTATTCGGAAAGACCTAAAACGCTTGCCGAAAGAAAGTACAAAGACGATATAACGGAAGAAACTAAAAGCCGTCGACTTACCGAAATCATTCATCTTCAGGGAAGATTGTCGACAGAAAGCAACAAGAAGGATATTGGAAAAACGGTTCGTGTTCTTGTTGAAGGGTTTTCAAAACGCTCTGAAGATTTTGTGTCTGGAAGATGTTCGGAAAACAAAATGGTTGTTTTCCCGAAAGAAAACTATAATCCAGGCGACTTGGTTGATGTACTTATTCACGATTGTACTCAAGCAACATTATTAGGTAAAGCAATTTCATTTGCAGCGGGTCATTAAGGATAAAAAGATGAATCTTCAAGACATAAAAAACCGATTTGGAATTATTGGCTCTTCGCCATCTCTCGATCGCGCAATTGATACAGCTTGGCGAGTTGCTGCTACCGACCTAACCGTTTTTATCACGGGTGAAAGCGGTACAGGAAAAGAAGTTTTTTCGAAGGTGATTCATAGCTTTTCAACAAGAAAGCACGGTTCGTTCATTGCTGTTAATTGTGGCGCGATTCCAGAAGGAACAATAGATTCCGAACTGTTTGGACATGAAAAAGGATCTTTTACTGGAGCCAACGAAGCTCGAAAGGGATACTTTGAAGTAGCAAGCGGAGGAACAATATTTTTGGATGAGGTGGCCGAACTTCCTCTTCAAACTCAGGTGCGACTTTTACGCGTGCTCGAAACAGGAGAATTTATTAAAGTTGGATCATCCAAAGTGTTAAAAACAGATGTTCGTATTGTTGCCGCAACCAATGTGAATATTCCGGATGCAATTGAAAAAGGGAAGTTTCGAGAAGATTTATTCTACCGATTAAATACCGTCCCAATTATAATTCCCGCATTGAGAGAGCGGGGAAATGATATTGCACTTCTATTTCGGAAGTTTGCCGCCGATTTTGCTGATAAATATAAGATGCCTCCTATCCGCCTTGATGATTCAGCTCAACAAGCACTTATAAACTATCGTTGGCCCGGAAATGTAAGGCAACTTAAAAATGTAACCGAACAAATCTCTATAATTGAAAATGAGCGTAATGTAACCGCCGACATTTTAGCTCAGTATTTACCAGGTCCGCATGGCAGCATGGTGCCTGCTTTAATTAAGCAAGATTCGGGAAGCGACTTTTCTGAAAGAGAGATATTATATAAGGTTTTGTTTGACATGAAAAAGGACATGGTCGACATGAAGAAAATGATGTTGGGTATGCTCCAAAATGGCATGGATGACAAGCATCTCCAAGAAGAAAATGCCCAGTTTATAAATAAGTTGTATAGCGATATTCAGCAGCCACAATTTTATCAATCGGCCCCAGCATCTTCAACGCCCCCATCAACAACTTCTTCATTTATAACGCCCGTTAATCCACCGCTTACCGACCACGTTGAGGTGGAGGAAGAAAGTCTTTCAATTGAAGGAAGAGAAAAAGAACTTATCATAAAAGCCCTCGAAAAATACAGAGGAAGAAGAAAAAACGCATCCAAAGAACTTGGAATTTCTGAAAGAACACTTTATCGAAAAATTAAAGAATACGGTATAAATCTCTAACATGAAACATCTAGCTTTTCTATTGCTAAGTTTGGTTTTGGTTTCTTGTAAATTGTCTTTATCTGGAGGTAATTATGGAGAAGCGAAAAGCATTTCGATTGCCTTCTTTCCTAACAACGCCGCCCTTGTTCAGCCAACATTAAGCCAATCATTTACGGAAGACTTACGAAACTTTTTTCAAACACAAAGCCCCCTTTCGCTTATTTCAAAAGGGGGTGATTTACATATTGAAGGCGCTATAACCGACTATAGAGTTGGACCTGTTGGTGTTAGTAATCAAGCGGCATCTTCCAATCGCTTGACCATTACAGTCAATGTTAAATTCTCAAATTCGAAAGATTCAACCAAAGACTTTGACACAAACTTCTCTCGCTTTGTTGATTTCCCGAGCACACAAAACATTTCTTCCATTGAACAAGAACTTGTTAGTCAAGTGAATCAGCAATTAATACAAGACATCTTTAATAAAGCATTAATTAACTGGTAATGAATAAGGCCGAGTTTCTAAAATGTGTGAGTTTCTCATTACCGTCTCTTCCGGAGACGAATGATAATTTGAAAGAAATCATTAAGAACT
>CALQJV010000235.1 GCA_943330985.1 Chitinophaga pinensis | reverse complement strand
CCGTTTCTGCAAGTAATCCAGATACCATCATCATTGACTTTGGAACATCTTGTTTATGCAATGACAATAAAACACGAAGCGGTAAAATTATTATCAGCTCAACAGGTCGCTATCGTAACGAAGGATCTGTGATTACCATTACTCCCGATAATTATTTCGTGAACAACAATCAAATTTTAGGAACGCGCATTGTGACAAATATTGGCAACAATTCATTGGGGCAACCAACATTCAGTGTTCAGGTAAATGGAACTATCATTTTAGCGAACAATGAAGGCACAATAACATGGAATGCCAATAGAACTCGAACATGGGTTGAAGGGTCTAGCACCTTGATTTTTGCCGACGATGTTTACAGCATTTCGGGTTCTGGTTCTGGGACAAAAGTGAATGGTCAAACTTGGACATCCCTCATTACAACTCCCTTAGTTCACAAACGCCTTTGCCATCAAATTGTGAGTGGTGTATTACAAGTAACACCAAGCAACAAACCGATCCGCACCATTGATTTCGGACAAGGAAGTTGCGACAATACCTTGACTGTGTTAATTAATGGGAATACTTATACCGTTACATTTTAATAAACTCTCATTTTCATTTAAAAATGCAGCTACCATCTAGCTGCATTTTTTTTATGGGGTGGAATAAAAATGGCTATTTTTACAACGTATGATTGTGACAAGAACATTTTTTATCCGTAGCATTCTTCCCTTAGTTTTTTTAGGTTTTATGAGTTCTTGTTCGCAAGAGGATCAAACTTCTTGGGATATTGACGTGCTAGCTCCATTAGCCGAAACTCGTTTATCTGTTAACAATCTCATTGCCGATTCATTGATTGTTAGTGCTTCTGGCAATCCCGTTTTGATTCGCTATGAAAATCAATTTAACTTAATACCAAACGATTCTCTTTATTATATTCCCGATACAAGCTTTTCGAGTTCGTTCAGTTTGCCATTTAGTATCAATTTACCCGCAGGTTTTGAAGTTGTTGATTTATCTCAAGTCGTTCGATTTAATTATAAAGATGTTCAACTTTCAGAAGCAATCATTGAATCAGGAATTGCGAATTTCAAAGTGTTCAATTCAATTTCAGATAAAGTGTATGTTGACTACAGTATTCCCAATGCGAGTATTTCGGGTCAATCACTCCAATTTAATGACATTGAAATTGCACCTGGAAGCAATCAAACACCTACCATTTTTGAGAAAAACATAAACCTCGACGGCTACTTCCTAAATTTACGTGGCGATTTAGGAAATTTATCCAACCAATTTCGTGTAAACCTCAATGCCAAATTAAATCCAGATGGAAGCGGAGCAACCACCTTCGCCAATTTACCCATTCTAACCTATCAATACAATTTCAAAGATATTCGTCCTTACTATGTTCGAGGGTACTTGGGACAGAGCCGTTTTACAGGAAACGATTACTTGAGTTTGTCGGAAATGAAAAAGCTTTCTGGAATAATTCATCTGGAAGACGTCACATTAAATGTTGAAATTGAGAATTCTATTGGTGCAGATTTCTCCTTAAACTTCCAAAACATCAAGGCTTCTCGCAATGGAACCGAATTGCAATTGAATCATCCTATCATTGGAAACAATCAGCAATTAAGTCGTGCGCAAAATATTGCACAAGGAGATTTCCCTTATACCCCAACCTTCAAGAATTACAGTTTTAATTCAAGCAATTCGAATATTAAGGCACTTATTGAATTATTACCAGATCGCCTTTCATTTGAGGCCAGTGCATCGTTGAATCCTTTAGGAAATATTTCAAGCGGGAATGATTTTCTTTATAAAAACAGCAATGTTCGAGTAAAAACAACCTTGGATTTGCCACTTAGTTTTTCAGCAAATGCTCTCACATTTACCGACACATTAACAACAAAGGGAATTGAATCGACATCGACAGAAAATGTTTTAGCCGGTGAGCTTCAGATTCTTGCTACGAATGGTTTTCCGTTTGATTTATTGGTTAAAGGTTATTTACTCGATGAAAACAAGGTGCTAATCGACTCGCTTTTAAGTAATCAAACCATTTTGGCTGCCTCCGTCAACGATTTACTTCGAGTAACACAATCGAAACAAACAACCTTGAAAGTCCCTGTTAGCGAATCGCTAAAATTGCACCTTAGTCAAACGCGATATATTGTATTGAAAGCAAGACTAAACACCCAACCCGAAGACATTATTTTACCCATGTATGCCGATTACGAATTGCATTTGCAACTCATTGGGAATGGGAAATACCGTGTAAAAATTTAAGAAATGAAGCAAGCTATTCGTTTATTGTGCTTCATTTTAGCAATGCAGCAACTTTCAGGTCAAAATAAAATAAACCCTGACAGTATTACTCCGAGTTTAATATCAATCGATTATGTTTCATTGGAAATGATGCAGAAGCGCTTTGAATTACCTTATACTTTCGATAGTAATGGCATGGTAAGAACACATTTTCATGCGTTTACACAAAGCAATTCCTTACCGACTCAATTCAGTAATGCTTTTGTATTTCCCCAATTTATTGACGAGTCTCGGAAAGCGAATGCCTACAATACATTAAAGCCGGAAAATCGCTTTGGATCAGAATTGTCTCTGGAAGTTTTGGCTTCATTCAGTCCCGACAGCATCTGGAAATCGCAAGGTTTACAATTACGCATTGGATTTGAGCAACAACGTTTTATCGCTTCGCAATATTCGAGTGATTTGTTTCATTTGCTTTTTAGTGGAAATGCATCATTTGCAGGAAAGACCGCCGATTTGAAAAATACCGATTTTACATCAATTGCCTATAGAACATTTAAAGTAGGCATGATGCAACGGAATAAAAACAGCATGTTTAGCCTGGATTTCGGATTGGTACAAGGTCAAAGTTTCACTCAGTTTAAAATTGATGAAGCGCAGTTATTTACGCAAGAAGCTGGAAGTTATTTGGATCTAACCTGGAAAGGAAATTATTATCAATCGGAAAGGGAATCGAATAAAATGCGCAATCAACCCTCTTTGGGAGCATCTATAAGTTTAGAAGCCCGACAGAGTTACCGAGGTAAATGGATGTTCCATGAATTGGTAAAAGATTTAGGGTTTGTAAACTGGAATGAATCCACCAAACACGTTCAAGGCGATACATCCATTCGATTTAGCGGTATTCAATTCAATGACATTTTGAATTTTGATAGTTATGCATCCATTAACATTGGAGATACCTTATTAAATAAAGTCCGCAAAGATCAAATAGAAAGTAAGTACCTCGTTTCTCTTCCAACTTTATTTCGCATGGAGGCATTTCGTTTAATGCCTAGAAAATTCACCCTCGGCGCGGCCATACAATACCGTTATATTGTTGGTTACAAACCATTAGCATCCATTGAAATTGGAAAGACATTTTCACGATTTAGAGCAGTAAAAATTGGCTTTTTGCTTGGTGGTTACGGTTCATTTCAAACCAACATAACCTTTG
>CALQJV010000234.1 GCA_943330985.1 Chitinophaga pinensis | reverse complement strand
GTGCGCACCTATTTTTGAAGAAGCGAATTTAGCGGTTGATCATAATCAGCTATTGATGGACGTCATGAGCAAAGTGGCTCGTCGTCATAAGTTTCGCATTTTACTTCATGAAAAACCATTTGCGGGCATTAACGGATCGGGGAAACATAATAACTGGTCTCTTTCTACAAATACAGGAAAGAATCTTTTGAGTCCAGGAAAGACGCCTAAGAACAACCTTCAATTTCTCACATTTTTCATCACCACTATCAAAGCATTGCATACTTATGCTGATTTGATGCGTGCTGCCATTGCATCGGCGGGTAATGACCACCGTTTGGGTGCGAACGAAGCTCCTCCGGCCATTATTTCTGCATTTATTGGTTCTCAGTTAACGCGAATCCTTGATGATTTGGAGCAACGTGTGAAACCAAGTGTGAAAATGACGCCCGATGAAAAAACCGATTTGAAATTGAACATCGGAAAGATTCCTCAAATTTTATTAGACAATACCGATAGAAATCGGACATCGCCATTCGCTTTTACAGGAAACAAATTCGAATTCCGTGCTGTAGGTTCATCGGCCAATTGTTCACAATCGATGATTGTATTGAATACGATTGTTACTCAACAACTCATTGATTTTAAAAATGAAGTTGATACCTTGATTGCAAAAAAGAAATTGGATAAAGACGAAGCGATTTTCCAAGTATTAAGAAATTACATCATTGATTCAAAAACCATTCGTTTCGAAGGGAATGGCTACAGCGATGAATGGGTTAAAGAAGCTGCAAAACGCGGATTAAACAATTTTGCCAAAACGCCAGAAGCATTGGATGCATTTGTTTCGAAACAAGCGCTCAAGTTGTTTTCAGAAAATGATGTATTGAGTCACCGCGAATTGGAAGCTCGTTATGAAATTCAATTAGAAACGTATACCAAAAAGATTCAAATTGAATCTCGTGTTATTGCGGATATTGCAACCAACCAAATTATTCCGACAGCATTAAAATATCAAACGGCGATCATTCAAAATGTACAGGGTCTAAAATCCATTTTAGATGAAAAGACATTTCAGAAATCGGCAAAAGCACAATTGGAAATTATTTCTGAAATTTCTGCTCACATTTCAGAAATTAAAAAAGGAGTCGATGAAATGGTGGAATCGCGCAAAGTTGCCAACAAAATTGTCGATCCTCGTAAGCAAGCAAGTGCATATTGTGTAAAAGTTCAGTCGTTTTTTGATCCAATTCGCTATCATGTTGATAAACTTGAACTTCTTGTTGACGACGAAATGTGGTGCTTGCCAAAATATAGGGAGATGCTGTTTATTAATTAATTGACTCGTTTTTACATGATTTAAAATGGCCTATAATTCATCAGCGATTCATGCTTTTGTTGAACTATTTTGAATAAATAATCACGAAAGAATAATGCTTTTTTGTACAAAGCACATTTTTTTTAATTTAGCCCAAGAATTTTGCAATTAAATTCCATTATGGTAAAGACTCTAAAACAACTAATTACTTGCCTGCTTTTGCTGGCGATTTCGGTTTCAACTGTATTTGCTCAGGCAAAAAAAGTGAAAGAAGCAGATAGGCTATTTAACAATAAAGAATATGCTGAAGCATTAGATGCATACAAAAAAGCTTCCGAAAATATTCGAGGAAACAAAGCATTAAAAGCCGAAGTGACATACAAGCAAGCGCTTTGCTTTATGGCATTTAAGGAAACCAAGAAAGCTGAAGCATGGCTAGTTAAAGCGATAAAAGCAAAGTATCAAGATCCAATTGCTGTGCTTTATTTGGGCGACATGATGCGCGAAAATGGTAAATACGATGAAGCATTAGCCGAATACGACAAATTTATTAAGTTGAAGCCAGATGATGCTCGTGGCCCTGCTGGTGCTGAAAGCTGCAAATTGTCTGTTAAGTGGAAAGCAGCACCAACTAAACATTTGGTTGGAAACGTGCAGCCCTTGAATTCTAAATTTGATGATTTCTCTGCTATTTATTCTCGTAAGAATTTCAAAGAAATTATTTTCACTTCAAGCCGAGAAGGTTCTATCGGTAGTGGTGTTGATGGTTGGACAGGCGAATCGTTCTCCGATTTATATGAGGCAAAACTCGATAAGAATGGAAAATGGAGTACGCCCACTTCATTCAAAGAACCTTTAAATTCAAAGTATAACGACGGTGCAGCCGCAATGAATGATAAATTCAGTGTGATGTTCTACACTCGATGCGCATATGATAAGAACAAAATCAAAGGGTGCCAAATTTATACAACCCGTAAAAAAGGAAATAATTGGGATGAGCCTATATTAGTTCCTTTTGCTGCCGATAGCTTTACTGTTGGTCATCCTTGGATAACCGATGATGAACAAACACTTTATTTCGCTTCCGATATGCCAGGTGGTATGGGTGGACGTGATATTTGGAAAGCGCTTTTCGATAAAAAAGCAAAAACATGGGGCAATCCAATCAATCTTGGTCCGCAAGTGAATACCGCAAGCGATGAGTTATATCCAACACTTCGTAACGATTCTACTCTTTACTTCTCTTCAAATGGTCATGTTGGAATGGGCGGTTTGGATATGTTTGAAGCAAAATTAGTAAAAGGTAAATGGGCTGCTGTTTCAAATTTGAAATTCCCATTGAATTCCGAAACGGATGATTTTGGAATTATCTTCCAAGGGAAACAAGAAAAAGGCTACTTCTCTTCTAGTCGACCAGGTGGAAAAGGTGGAGTAGATATTTATGAATTTAATGTACCTCCTGTTCTTTTCACCATTGGTGGTTATGTATATGACTTCGAAACAAAAACTCCACTAGTTGGTGCTAAAGTATCGATGGTCGATAAAGACGGTATGACTTATGAATCAGTTACAGATAAAACAGGTTCTTACTATTTCGATAACACCAAGTACCGCGAAAGTAACACCTACGAATTTGTAGCAAGCGCAACCGATTTCTTAAACGACAAAGGAACAGAAACAACCGTTGGAGAATCAGTAGGACGCGATTTCAAAAAAGATTTCTTCTTGAAAACAACCAAGAAAGGTCCAATTCGCTTACCTAAAATTGAGTATGACTTAGGTAAATTTGATTTGCGTCCTGAATCTAGAGATTCACTAAACGGCTTGATTCAAACATTGAAAGACAATCAAAATATCACTATCGAATTAATGTCACACACCGATTCACGCGATGCTGCTAAATCGAATATTGTACTTTCTCAAAAACGTGCGCAGTCGGTTGTTGATTATTTAATTGAACAGAAAATTGACCCAGCTCGTTTGGCTGCTAAAGGATACGGAGAAACAAAATTGTTGAATCGTTGTAAAGACGGAGTTAAATGTTCTGAAGAAGAACACCAAATTAATCGTCGTACTGAATTCCGTATCACAAGTACCACGTTTGTTCCGGCTGTTGGATCTCCAGAATTCAAAGCACCTAAAATCGAATCGGTAGATGAAGATACTGAGATTGAAACC
>CALQJV010000233.1 GCA_943330985.1 Chitinophaga pinensis | reverse complement strand
TTAAAAACGGGAGGCTCTGGACTCAATTTAACGCAAGCCGATAATGTGTTTTTATTGGATCCATGGTGGAATCCAGCGGCCGAAGATCAAGCGATTGCTCGTTCTCACAGAATGGGACAACACCATCCTGTTTTTGCCTGGAGGTTTATTACCAAAGACTCCATTGAAGAAAAAATTCTACGACTCCAAGAGCGTAAAACACGACTTGCAAGCGATATCCTTGAAGGTTCATCATCGTTTAGAACTCTTACCGAAGAAGAACTCGACGATCTTTTTGGATAGTTTCCACTAGTAGAATTTAAATCCTTTTCTTTTAGCAACATTTCCTTAGTTTCGCAGAAATACATTTTTTATGGAACAGATTGCTGCTAGAAAACATCCACGCGCATTACCCTTTCTATTTTTTACTGAAATGTGGGAGCGTTTTGGGTATTACCTCATGATTGGGATTTTTCAGCTTTACATGACTGCATCCATTGCAGAAGGAGGCTTGGGTTTCGATCGGAAAGATGCGGCCGATATTTATGGAACCTTCATCGCGTTTGTTTTCTTAACTCCATTCTTAGGAGGATTACTCGCCGATCGGGTACTTGGTTATCGCCGATCAATATACATTGGGGGAATTCTTATGGGACTCGGATATTGCGGACTCGCTCTCGATGGCATGGGATATTTCTATAGTTCACTTGCTCTAATTATTGTTGGAAATGGATTTTTCAAACCCAATATCTCCACTTTATTAGGAAACCTCTATTCCGACGAACAATACAAATCGAACAAGGACAGCGGTTACAATATCTTTTACATGGGAATTAACATTGGTGCGCTGGTGTGTAATTTCTTCGCGGCATTTATGCGTAATCGATATGGCTGGGAATTCGCATTTTTAACTGCAGGAATTGGAATGTTTTTGGGATTGATCATTTTCGCCATTGGAACACGCCATTATAGTCATGCCGATGTGAAAAAGGCTGCTCAAACAGAAGACATGTCAGTTGCGCGTGTTCTTTCATTAGTGTTGCTTCCTGCCATTGCTGTTGGAATTGGTGGATGGCTTATTCCGGGTAATTTATTCGGATCCGATTCAACCGATGCATTCATTTTTGCCTGTATTCCGGTTATAGCTTTTTATGTTTCATTGTACACTCGCGCAGCAGCAAACGACAAGCGTCCAATTGCCGCATTGTTGGCAGTTATGGCCGTAAGTGTAATGTTTTGGGCGGTTTTCAAACAAAACGGAACGGCACTTACCACCTGGGCGCAATTTTACACCGACCGTGAACTTCCAGCTGCAATTGCCAATGGTGCAGATAACTTATACTTGGCCGAAAAAGTGACCAATGCTCCCGATAGTGTTTCCTTATACAATGAGAAATTTCAAGTTCAAAAAGTAGATGGAAAGCCAATAAAAGTATGGGAAAAGCCTATCTATTTCCGAAACCTTCAAACTGAAAAAATGCCACCTGAAGGGGAAACCGTTAAGCTTGTTAATACCGAAATTTTTCAATCCATCAATCCTTTTTGGGTGGTTGTATTAACGCCATTAGTTGTTGGCTTCTTTGCTTTTCTTAGGAAGCGAAAAAGAGAACCTTCAACGCCCGATAAAATAACTTGGGGCTTATTTATATCTGGACTTTCCACGCTCGTTATGATTTGGGCGGTTATGTCCTGCCATAACGGCATTGAAAAAGCATCTTCTTGGTGGCTCATTGGATGCTACGGAGTAATTACGATTGGCGAATTATTTTTAAGTCCAATGGGATTGTCCATGGTTTCAAAATTAAGTCCACCGCGATTAACGGCGCTCATGATGGGAGGTTGGTTTCTCTCTACGTCCATTGGCAATAAACTTTCAGGGATTCTCGCAACTCTTTGGGATACATACGAAAACAAGAGTAATTACTTCTTAGTGAATTTTATTTTACTTATTGTAGCAACAATTATATTACTCTCGATGTTAAAGTGGCTTCGTAGAATTTTCAAAGAGCACGCCGCATAAATCATGATTCAACGTTTTACACTTAAAGAAAAACTAAAACACGATGCGCCAGCGTCGTTAATGGTTTTTTTGGTTGCATTGCCTTTATGTTTAGGTATTGCTTTAGCTAGTGGGGCTCCTGCATTTTCAGGTGTTCTTGCTGGAATTATTGGTGGTATTGTAGTTGGTCGAATTAGTGGTTCTCAATTGAGTGTAAGTGGGCCTGCTGCAGGTTTAACAGTAATTGTCGTGGATTCAATTCATCAGTTAGGTTCATTTGAAGTTTTTCTTTTAGCTGTTTGCATTGCAGGAGTTTTTCAAATTATTCTGGGATTTTTAAAAGCAGGTGTATTAGCAAATTTCTTCCCATCCTCTGTAATTAAAGGGATGTTAGCTTCCATTGGATTGGTGCTTATTTTAAAACAACTCCCCAAAGCACTTGGGTATGATTTCGATTTCGAAGGCGATGAAAACTTTGAAGAAGTAGGTGGGCATAACACGTTTACTGATATTTATTATGCCTTTCTAGATTTAAAAATAGGTGCGGTAATTATTACCTTAATGTCACTTATTTCAATGATAATTTGGGATTCTAAAATTGGCAAACTAAGCAAAACATTGAAGTTGATTCCAGGTGCATTATTAGCTGTTATTGTTGGAGTTTCTATCAATTATTTTTTCAGTTTGTTCTTCCCACAATTCTTTTTGGAAGCATCTCACCGCGTCGATTTGCCTACAAGTATTCTTAAATCGGGAATTTCGGATCTTATCGTTTTCCCAGATTTTACAGGGTTTCAAAATCCCTATGTTTATTCTGTAGCAATCACCTTAGCAATTGTTGCAAGTATCGAAAGTTTATTAAGTATCGAAGCTACCGATCGCCTCGATCCTTATCATCGTATAACACCTTTAAATCGGGAATTATTCGCACAAGGAACAGGTAATATTATATCCGGATTGCTTGGAGGATTGCCAGTAACTGCTGTTGTTGTGCGTACTTCTGCCAATTTATTGGCGGGTGCTGTTTCGCGTTATTCAACAATAATTCATGGTGTTTTATTGGCCTTAAGTATTGTTTTGTTTCCATTGTTACTGAATTCCATTCCGCTTTCCGCATTGTCTGCTATTTTATTAATTGTTGGATTCAAATTAACGAACCCCAAACTTTATATATCGATTTATAAAAACGGGCCCTCTCAATTTCTACCTTTTATTGTTACAATTCTAGCAATACTTCTAACCAATATGCTTGTTGGTTTAGGAATAGGACTCGCTATTGGTCTCATATTCATATTAATTTCGAATTTCCATCGGGCAATTAGCGTAACCATTGATGGTAACAATGTTTTGGTTCGATTAAAAAGCAATGTAACTTTCCTCAACAAAACATTATTAAGAGATAAATTAATGAAAGTTAAATCGGGGAGTCACATATTGATTGACGGAACGAAAGCTTCGTTTATCGATATTGATATTATTGAAACCATTGAAATTTTC
>CALQJV010000232.1 GCA_943330985.1 Chitinophaga pinensis | reverse complement strand
GCTGGAATCCTTACTGTAAAAGGTGGTACAGGGGCTATCGTTGAGTATTTTGGTGAAGGTGCTAATTCTATGAGTTGTACTGGAAAAGGTACGATTTGCAATATGGGTGCTGAAATTGGTGCTACAACTTCCACATTCGGTTACGACGATTCGATGGAACGTTATTTACGCAGTACTGGTCGTGCCGATGTTGCTGATTTAGCCAATGGAATTCGCGAACACTTAACTGCTGATGCAGATGTTTATGCAAATCCAGAGAAGTATTTCGATCAAATCATTGAAATCAATTTGGATGAATTAGAACCGCATTTGAATGGTCCGTTTACTCCCGATTTGGCAACACCGATTTCCAAAATGAAGGAAGTTGCAGAAAAGAATGGTTGGCCAACCAAAGTGGATGTGGGATTAATTGGTTCATGTACAAATTCATCGTATGAGGATATCAGTCGTTCGGTTTCTCTTGCCCGTCAAGCAAATGAAAAAGGTCTAGTTGCTAAAGCCGAATTCACCATTACCCCTGGATCCGAATTGGTTCGTTATACAATCGATCGCGATGGATATTTGGATGTGTTCAATAAAATGGGAGCAAAAGTATTTGCAAATGCTTGCGGTCCTTGCATTGGAATGTGGAATCGTTTAGGTTCTGAAAAGCAAGAGAAAAATACCATCGTTCACTCATTCAATAGAAACTTTGCTAAACGTGCCGATGGAAATCCCAATACGTTTGCATTTGTAGGTTCACCTGAATTGGTAACTGCTTTGGCTATTGCCGGCGATTTACGATTTAATCCACTTACTGATACATTAACAAACAACAAAGGCGAACAAGTGATGCTCGATGCTCCAACTGGAGATGAGCTTCCTGCGCGTGGTTTTGCTGTTGAAGATGCAGGTTATCAAGCTCCATCTGAAGACGGCTCGGGTGTAGAAGTGAAAGTTTCACCTACAAGCGATCGTCTTCAATTATTGGAATCTTTTCCAACGTGGGAAGGTGTCGATTTGAAAGGATTGAAACTTTTGATCAAAGCCAAAGGAAAATGCACAACCGATCATATTTCCATGGCAGGACCATGGTTGAAATTCCGCGGTCATCTCGATAATATTTCCAACAACATGCTTATTGGAGCAGTAAATTTCTTCAATGAGAAAACCGATTCAGTGAAAAATCAATTGACTGGAGAATATGGAGCAGTTCCTGCAACGCAGCGTGCATACAAAGCAGCAGGAATTGGTTCTATTGTTATTGGGGATGAGAATTATGGCGAAGGTTCGAGTCGTGAGCATGCAGCAATGGAGCCGCGTCATTTAGGTGTTCGTGCAGTGATAGTAAAAAGCTTTGCACGTATTCACGAAACCAACTTGAAGAAACAAGGGATGTTGGCGCTAACATTTGCGAACAAAGAAGATTATGATAAAATTCGTGAAAACGATACGATCGATATCTTGGGACTAACTTCGTTTGCTCCAGGAAAGCCACTCGAAATGGTTCTTCATCACGACAATGGAACAAGCGAAACTATCCATGCAAATCATACTTACAATGAAGCGCAAATTGAGTGGTTTAAAGCAGGTTCTGCATTGAACTTGATAAAAGCTGCAATTGCTTAATAAATAGCATTAATCTAAATTTAAACGCTGTCCTTTCATTGAATGGACAGCGTTTTTTTTATGGAATTAGAACTCCAAAATCTTCACTTCCCAGGCTTTTAGTTGCATTGTTTCAAGTGAAATATTCTTTTTTCAATCACATCAAATGCATCGCTTTTGCCTTGGATTCGTTCTGAAAACGTTCCATTTTAATATTTTTCTCAGAATCGTTTGCATTCATTATCACCATCACCGTTTTCTTTCCATCGTAACGAAAGTATGTGTAAACGCTATCTTCAGGGACAAACTGCATGAGTTTTCCTGAATGCAAAATAGGTTCGTTTTTTCCATTTTCTAGCTTATGGTCAAGTTTTAAATTAATAGCCGAACAATATTTGATTGGATTTCAATATTAAAATTAAAAAATATTGTATAATTGTAAAAAGTTGAGTCAAGAAAACAACTTTTAAAATAGGGAGTATTCTGAAAATTCAAAAGAGTAAGAACAATTATTTTAATTGAAATATGAAAAATTTTAAATTACTAATTTTAGCAACAATGTTGTTTTCTGTTGAATTTGTTAATGCTCAATCTTGGATGGACGAGGTAGATAGAGTAACAAACAGCTATTCTGAGGTTCCAGGATTTTATCAGGCCTATCAGGGTTCCACACCAATGACTATTGGTGGAATGAATGTTTACTACATGTTTAATGAAAAAGGCGTAGTATTATTGGGCATGGGTTCATCCAGTGGAAGGGCTTTTTATGATTTAGCGAGTGGTCTTAAAGATGGAAGGATTAATAGCGGCACATATACCAAATCCGAAAGCGCTATTTCATTAAAAATGGGTGAAAGTAAAACTAAGTCTAGTTGGACCCATTCACCTACTCAAAAAACCATCACGAAATCCGATAAAAAAACCAAACTCGTTTTTATTGGAAGGTTGTAGTTGTTAAAAATTTAATTGCAATTCGAAATGAAAAATCTTATATTCATTTGTACATTTTTTCTGCTCTTCACACATGCGAGCAATGCGCAAATAAAAAAATATTGTTATACGACTATTTCCGGTAAATACGTTGTATCTCTTAATGATGATGAAACAAAAAAAGTCATCTATCAACTATTTGACAATAGCGGGACACTTAAAAAAACCATGCAAGGCACTTGGTCTATGCGCGATGAAGGCTTATATGGCCCAGCTTATAAAATCACTGTAACTTGGACAGGAATAAATTCGGGTATGCAAGAATTGAAATTTGTGGCCCAGTTCGATGGTAATGGTAACTTACAAGCTATTATTGATAACCAAAATCGAACATGGAATTCTTGTCGATGAATCGAATCCTTCGATTGGTCATTTGGTGTCTTGTAACCACTTTAAAAACAAGGTGAATTCCTAAAAGCTATGCAGGTGGTTACAATTTTTAAAAATAAATTTAACATCAGAAATTTATTGATTGCAATCATTATGATATTTACAATTGGAGAGGTAAAAGCATAGAAGTATTTACAGCGATCATAGCGTCACGTGCAAATGGAAATGAAGGTCTTTGGAATTTTGAAAGTGTTGTTTCAATGGCTTATAAAAGCACTTTTTTAAAAATGTAGTAGGCCTAAAAATTTGTTTTACAGACGTTAAGTCTCGAACCGATTGGAGAAATGCTTCAAAAAAGTTTAATGTATTGAAACATTCCCATAATCGAATATTCATCCCTGCTATGAAATTGTAGTAGGGAGAGACTCTCAACCGAGTATTGCGAGCTCATGCATACCTTTAATTAAACCTGCATACATACACCACTGTATGTATTGGTCATGTATCTGCCCTCGCTGTCATTTCATTCTGAAGAGACCGCGTTTTTTATGGAATTAGAACTACAAAATC
>CALQJV010000231.1 GCA_943330985.1 Chitinophaga pinensis | reverse complement strand
TACGATTCGGTTCATGGCGGATTGGGAACAAATGTTTCTGTTCGTGAGAATGTGATTGAAGCAGGCGGACATTCTATGCAAGTTTTTGGAGAAAGAGATCCTGCCAATCTTCCTTGGAAATCTTTGAATATTGATGTTGTTATTGAATCTACTGGATTTTTTCTTGATAAAGAATCGGCAGGGAAACACCTGCAAGCCGGAGCAAAAAAAGTAATTATTTCAGCTCCCGCTAAAGGTGATGTTGAAACGATTGTATTGGGAGTAAATGATGAGATTTTAAAAAACAACAGCGACATATTATCGAATGCTTCTTGCACAACCAATTGCGCTGCACCCATGGTGAAAATTTTAGATGATGCGTTTGGAGTGGAATCGGGACTATTAACTACTATTCATGCATACACTGGCGATCAACGTTTGGTTGATGCCCCACATAGTGATTTACGCCGTTCACGTTCGGCTGCATTATCGATTATCCCAACAAGTACGGGAGCTGCCAAAGCCATTGCCTTGATACTTCCTCACTTGAAAGGAAAACTTGATGGATTAGCCATGCGGGTTCCTGTTCCAGCGGGTTCGATGACCGATTTAACTATACAATTGAAAACAGAAACAAGCTTAGAACAAATAAATGCTGCATTTAAAAAAGCTGCAGAAACTACGATGAAAGGTATCTTGGAATATACCGAAGACCCAATTGTTTCTGCCGACATTGTTGGAAATCCACATTCTTGCATTCTCGATGCAGGACTCACCATGGTGATGGGTCATACCGTGAAAGTGGTTGGATGGTACGACAATGAAACCGGGTACTCAAGCCGGATTGCCGATTTGATTGAGCGTATGGCAGTTTAACTTGCCTGGCAAATTGGCCTTAACGTAGAACCTGTACTGCATATATAGGTTATTTTGATTTTGGGAAACGGAGATCCTGGTGGCATTGCCAACCGGGATTTTCGATTTAATAATAGCCCTTTCAATTTGATTCGGTTTCTTTTAACTTCGTGCGTTTATGATGACACTCACTTCTACCGAAAAAATTGATACTGCCAATATTGGATTGATGCTACTGTCTTGCCTGCTGGCATTTATCATCCCATTCGAGTTGTTTCTATTTTCCTATGCAGTCATGGGTCCATTGCATTACCTCACTGAAATTGGATGGCTCCATAAGAAAGGATATTTCACCACAGGCAAGTACGACTATATCTTTTTAGGTGTTTTAAGCATACTCATTACGTTGGGATACCTCGGAATTTCTGAGGCTATTGCACCCGTTGCAACTGGACTTGTGTATTTAGCATTTTTGATGGCCTTGGTCATGGTGTTTATAAAAGATAATACACTGAAAGTAATAAGTGGAATTCTAATTCTTTTCTCCACCTTAATTATAAGTGAACACAGGTTTTACGAAGTGTTTTTCGCCGTTTACCTTCCAACTATTATTCATGTATTTTGCTTTACTGGGTTATTTATTCTACTAGGAGCATTAAAAAATAAAAGTGTTTTGGGGATTTTGTCGCTACTTGTTTTCGCAGGATGTGCGAGTAGTTTCTTTTTAATTCCAGCCGATTTATCATCGCTTGCACCAATTGATTACCTCCAAAAAAGTTTTGTTGGTTTTATGGAATTGAACCGTCAATTAATAAATACTCTTGGTTTAGATCAATTAAAAACATTTTCAACTGAATCGTTAGCCGAAAATACCCGCGTGATATTTGGTACTCAAGCAGGTTTTATGGTTATGAGATTTATTGCTTTTGCATACACCTACCATTACCTCAACTGGTTCTCGAAAACATCCGTTATTCAATGGCATAAAGTGCCACGAAAAACATTGAGCATTGTGATTGCTATCTGGATTATTTCAGTGGCAATTTATGCTTACGATTTCATGTTGGGATTGAAATGGTTATTTCTATTGAGTTTCCTGCATGTTTTACTTGAGTTTCCGTTGAATTACCGAAGTATAATTGGGATAGGAAATGAAATTACTGGTTTATTCGGGAAGCGTGAAACGAGCAAAATTAATTCGAAGTAGATGCGTATTATTTTTTTAGGAACTCCCGATTTTGCTGTACCAACTCTCGAGGCAATTATTCATGCAGGGTTTGAAGTGGTTGCAGTAGTTACAGCCCCCGATAGACCAGCGGGAAGAGGATTGCAAATGCGCTCATCGCCAGTTAAGGAATGTGCAATAAAGCATAGCATCCCCGTTTTGCAACCTGAGAAACTTCGGGACGAAGAATTTATTCGTCAATTAAAATCGTTTGATGCCGATTTGCAGGTAGTTGTCGCCTTTCGAATGCTTCCCGAAATTGTTTGGAATATGCCTAAGCTCGGTACTTGGAATTTACATGCATCATTACTGCCAAATTACCGCGGTGCTGCTCCAATTAATCATGCTATAATTAATGGAGAATCAGAAACTGGATTAAGTACTTTCAAACTTGTTCAGGCAATTGACCAAGGTGCTATAGCACTTCAAGGTGTTTTAAAGATAGGAGAAAACGAAACTGCTGGTGAACTTCACGACCGAATGATGTTTGAAGGGTCCAATTTGATGGTCCAAACACTCAAGCAAATCGATGAAGGAGCAATCGTTCTAAAAGAACAAGATGCATTCATCATTGATTTGATTAAAGAAGCACCCAAATTAACAAGTGCGTTTTGTCAAATTGATTTCAGCAATACCGCCGCTAACATTCATAATCATATACGAGGGCTTAGCCCCTTCCCTGGTGCACATTGTATTTTAATAAATGGTTCCGAGCGCATTTCCATTAAACTATACAGAACCGAACTTTCTGATGAAGTGCCCGCAGAAATAATTCCTGGCATCGTTCACATTCAAGATGAACATATATATGTATCCTGCAATGATGCATGGCTTGAGATTTTGGAATTGCAGTTGGCTGGAAAAAAACGAATGGGGGCCAACGATTTTATAAAAGGATTTAGAAGTAGCGGACAAATTCGAATGGAATAAAAATTAAACCCGTGTTTTAAATAAAAATGACTTTAAGAATGCCCCATTTACAAGGGTTTTGAGCATGAGTTATTAACAAAACGCTACATTTATCAACAAAATCAAGGGTTTCAGGGGTTTACCTATTGCGTAAGTTATAAATTCCAATAAATTTGCTTTAAGAGAACAAAAAAACATTTGTAAAACACTCAAAACCAAAACATCATGAACAAAGCAGAACTAATTGACGCGATTGCTTCGCACGCAGAACTTTCTAAAGTAGATGCTAAAAAAGCATTAGATGCATTTATTGAAGCTACAACAGGAGCTCTTAAAAAAGGAGATCGCGTAGCACTAGTAGGTTTCGGATCTTTCTCTATCTCTGCTCGCGCAGCTCGTAAAGGACGTAATCCACAAACTGGTAAAGAAATTAAAATCGCTGCTAAAAAAGTGGTTAAATTCAAAGCTGGTACTGAATTATCTGGTAAAGTGAAATAATTCACCACCAAAT
>CALQJV010000230.1 GCA_943330985.1 Chitinophaga pinensis | reverse complement strand
TAATACGGGAAGACTCATTGATATTCATTATCAGGTGGAGAAAACAGGGGCGTTTTCGACCAATGCGCGTTTCTTGGAAATGCTTCCCGATGGTTCAAAATTGATGGGTGGAGAGTTTACCAACAATCTAAACTTCAAGAATAGTGCAGGAGAACTGCATTCCATTTCCGGACAAATATCCAATCACAATGCATGGATGGGAGCTTTCGACGAAGCATCCGAAATCGAAACTCTCTGGGAACCCCTGAGCACAACCAAAGGATTTAGTTTCCCGAACTATGTATCACACAAGGGGAAATTTCTTTCCACAGGATTTATGTGTTACGAAGAACAGGACGTTCAATTAAATTCAAAAATGCAGAAAGTCCCACCGTCCGAAAGAGACCGCTATACGATCATTACTTCAGGAATTTTAGAACGGAAAAAACAAGTCCTCGATTCTCCAAATTTGTTAGCGTGTAGCGATTCGAAATTGTATGAGGTATTGCAAAGTACAGGAGTGAAAAATCGGGATAAAGCAAACACATTCTTAGAAGATCGAACGCCCGGAGAAGTTGAATCAAATCTTACCAATTCCGTTACATCGCAAGAAAGCAACAATTCAGAACCAATCAATCAAGATACAACGCGCAATGGTAGTTCGCGAGCTAACATCGCGTTGACCGAAGCGACCTTATTTCCCAATCCAACAAATGACATCACGTATCTTAAAGTTAATTCCACCGACTCGCATCTGAGCTTCAGCTTATTTTCTTCCAGTGGATGTTTGTTATTTAAGGAAATCAAGCAGTCGGAATCCAAGCAATTCGATATTCAACTGAATGTTTCGGCTCTGGCATCCGGAACGTATTTACTTGTTTGTGAATCGGGTTCATTTCGCAAAGTTTTTCGGTTGATTCGGATATAGATATTTAGTTGAAAGGAGAAAGTTGAAAGGAGAAGGTTAATCAGTTCTTGTATCGGAATATTTCGAAGCTTAGAAATGATTAATCCAGAGTGAGCTATAAAGCGAACCTCGGGATAGGATTCAGATTTTTGGATGGTTCAAAATTGAAATTCGGATAATCCAAAGTTTAATGCCAGATAATTCAAAGTTAAGTTCCGGATAATTCAAAGTTTAGATTCGGATAATTCAAAGTTTAATGTCAGATAATTCAAAGTTGATTGTTGGATAATTCAAAATATTCACGATGTTTGTACTATGAATGTTCAAAGAACGATAGTTCCTTCGATTATCGAATTGCTGGGAAAATATCCAGTAGTAGCACTTACGGGTCCTCGGCAATCGGGAAAGACGACTTTATTGAAAAATGCATTCCCAAATTACAGCTATGTTAGTTTGGAAAAACCGGATGTTAGAGAGTTTGCAACCAAAGACCCCAATGCATTTTTAAAACAGTATCCCGAATATGTGATCATCGATGAAGCTCAGCGGGTACCATCACTTTTTTCATACATTCAAACGATCGTTGACGATTCCGGGAAAATGGGCCAATTTATTTTATCGGGCTCCCAGAACTTCCAATTAATGCAAAACATCACACAGAGCTTGGCAGGAAGGGTCGCGCTTTTTCAACTTTTGCCTCTCGATTTTCAGGAATTAAAATCGGAAAATCTCCTTGAGAAAAATCCACTTTCAGCCCTGATAAAAGGATTTTATCCTGCAATTTTTGACCGCAATATAGAGCCTGCAACATTTTATTACAATTATGTTCAAACCTACGTTCAACGAGACGTTAGCGAACTAATTGAATTAAAAAACATTTCGCTTTTTAAAAAGTTTTTGCGTTTGCTTGCAAGTAGGGTGGGGCAGTTAGTTAATTACAATTCCTTGGCAAACGATTGCGGTGTTTCTCAACCTACCATCAAATCCTGGATTACCGCCTTGGAGAGTAGTTACCTTGTATTCACGCTTCAACCGTATTTTGAGAATATCGGCAAGCGACTAATTAAAACTCCGAAAATCTATTTTTATGATACCGGATTATTATGCTATCTGCTTGGAATTAAACGCGCAGAAGATTTATTAACCCATTCTTTGAAAGGCAATTTGTTCGAAAATATGATGATCGCCGAATATGTGAAACGAATGAATCATTCAAACACCTTTCATGATATCTGGTTTTGGCGAGATGTCGCCGGAAATGAGATTGATATGCTTTATTTGGATAATGGGAAGTTTCATTTATTCGAAATCAAATCGTCCGAAACAATTCTCAATGAGCAATTCAAAGGATTGGCCTATTTTGAAACTACCCATCCTTCGGCAACTTTTGCAAAGCACCTTGTTTATGCAGGAAACGAAGATCAGGACCGAACTCAGGCTAGGGTTCTGTCATGGAAAAAGTTTGGAGGTCCTCTATAAGTTCGAATAAACTTTGAAGGAAATTGCCGAAAAACAATCTCAATTTGTGTCGAATAATTAATCAAATTTACCTGAGTAAAATCGACGCTAAAATGCAATCGAAATCTAACCGAATTGAACTATGAATCGTAGACGTTTCTTATTGAATTCGGGCTGCCTCAGTGTAACACTGATGTTGAATCCATCCTTTACTTTTTCATCAAATTCGAACTTAAACATCGAAAGAGTTGCCATTGAATTACCCTTGCCGGGGGAAAGTATTTTCGAATACATCATTCGCTTGAAAGGGCAATTCGATTTAACATGCTATAGACAAATTCTTGCTGCGGGAAATGAATTTAAAGAAGGCGATGCCATTGCTGGATTAGCGGCAGAAAATGAAACATCTCGTTTAAATGCTCGAACGTTAATTTCCAATACGCGCTTAGTCGACCTGAAAAACAATTCGATTTATACGGATAAATTATCCCAGTTAATCGATCAAACTACTTCTGAAAATCAGGATTTTCAAAAGCTAAAATTTTCCGAATTCAAATCGTTCCTTCTCGAGAAAAGCGAAAACGAAATCCAGCAAATTATTCCTTCTTTAAGCAGCGATCAAATTGCCGTGGTGGTGAAGTTAATGTCGAACGATGAACTGATTCGCATAAGTAGCAAGGTGTTTAATCCGCTTCCCGATTCTCAAATTGGGAGCAAAGGATACATGGGCGCTCGCGTGCAACCCAATTCGCCAACTGATAATCCGGAAGATGTTTTTTGGCAGGTCATGGATGCTTTTTCATTTGCTGTTGGCGATGTGGTTTTGGGAACAAATCCTGTTTCGAGTAATCCGAAAGATGTTGCTAAAATTGAAGAAACATTATTCAATATTATCCAAACATTCGGACTGCAGAATACCATTCCGCATTGCGTTTTAGCCCATATCGATATTCAAGCAGAAGTTGAAAAAGAACATGAAGGCACCACTGGAATTTGGTTTCAAAGCATTGCCGGAACCGACGATGCCAACAAAACCTTTGATATCTCGGTCGAGAAAATGCAGAATCATGCAAAGTCGAGAAAAGGGAAATATGGTTTGTATGCCGAAACGGGTCAAGGAGCCGACGAAACCAATGG
>CALQJV010000229.1 GCA_943330985.1 Chitinophaga pinensis | reverse complement strand
TTTCCCGATTATTCATCGGGAAGTATGTCTCAGATTTACTTCTCGTCAAAGCATCGCTGCTTGAACGCGATACTTATTATTTCTTAACCTATCTCAATATTTTCAAAGAACTTGACAAACTTAGTTTCCTGTGTTTGTGTTTCCTGTTCGGAAACGGGCTGCAAAACTACAACCTTTTTTGTTATCTCCAAATGTTTTTCAAATTATTTTTAAAAAATATTTTGATCGCATTTTTTGGTGGAGACATCGCTCAAAGAACAGGGCGACAAAAGTACAACAGTTTATGAAACTACCAAATATTTTTTAAAAAACTTTTCGGTGATTATTTTAACCGTTGTATGGTTGTTTATGCAGACGTTTAAAGAACTAAGGGGCGGCAAAAGTACATACTTAATTTTAACATGCAAGTATGTTTGAATAATAATGTGATCAATTAATGTATTGACTCTAATTATCAGACGATTAAAATGAAGGGTTGATTCCTGCTAATGGTATTACCTTTCCATTTACTAATGAATAGCCCTGTATTGCAAAGTGTCCGATGTAGGCAGCAATTTGCTTTGCACTCACTTTAGTCGTGTATTCGGGGAGAGATTCTTTCAGCATTTCGGTATCAACAGCACCTAATGCAAGTGTGTTAAATCGCATTGATGTGTCTTTATATTCTTCAGCTAAGCTCTCCGACAAACTTGATAAGGCAGATTTATTAGAACTATATACAGATAAACCAGGAAATCGTAAGCTTCCTTGGAAGCCTCCCATACTTGATACATATATTATGTGTGATTCTTTGATCTTCATTAACCAAGGAATCAAATACTGGGTTAAACGAAGTGGTGTTATATAATTTATCTCGGTCATTTGCCGAATTTGGACTTCCGATAAGGAATCAAAAGAAGCATTAATTAACATTGCAGCATTATGCACCAAATAAAAACGCTCAGAATTTACGTCGTCTAGATATGGTTTTAACTTGTCAAATACGTTTTCAAGATCTGTTAAATCGGCTTCAATAGCTTCTACATTAATCAAATTCTTTAATGCTGACATATTTCTAGATATACCAATGGTGTGAATTCCTTGTTCTCCAAACCATTTACAAAGCTCCAAGCCAATACCTCGTCCGGCTCCAGTTATTAAAGCCGTTCCTTTTATATTATCCATTAACCGTAATTTAGATTGAAAATTCAGATTTTAAATTGTATACATATATATGTAAACATTTATAAAATCAATTCATTAGTAAAATGAAACTGCGATATAAAGACAAGTAAAGTTGTCTCTTGATTAACAATGCTGATACTTGTAAGAGTTAACTCTCTATAAATTTACACACCAGCTGAACATAAAATGGCAATACCTTGAGGATTGGTTAGCAGTTGTTCTTTGTCTGCATTTGCAAAATAGGCATGGTCTATAGAAGTGTTTGGCATGATTGCAATCAAATCGACGTTATGTTCCTCTGCATAGCGCATAGTTTGTTTTGCGAAACCGAAAGAAACCATATTGGATTCTTCGGTGACCTCGTTAAATAAAACGCCTCTTTCTTTGAACTTAGCAATTGTAAGCTGAGTGTTTTTGATTAGAATCTCGGAAGGATCTTCATTTGGACGTTTGATAGAATAAATGATTACCTCTGCTTGAGAAGATGACGCGATAAGAATAACAGCATTGACTAATGAAGAATAATTCTCATGCGAACCAACTGGGAGTATAATTTTGTTGAATTGTTTAACAACTGAAGATGTCTTTTGAACAACAATAGAGGGGCAAGGATTCGATTTAAGGAGTTTTAAAATATCCGCACCCAAAAGGCCCTGGCGAATTCCCTGTGAACCATGTGTTCCAATAATCATCAAATGGGCATGAATCTTTTTGCAAACAGAATTTATAGTTGGTAAAACAGAACCTTTCTCGATAACAATGTTGAACTGAATACCACTTTCGGCAAACTTGTTGACTTCGTCCTTGAGCTTCAATTCAATTTCCATCATGTCATTTGACTGAACAACATTTAACAAATTAATAGTTACAGGCAAATGTTTATTTAATAATGATGCCTGGGAAATGGCTTTTTCTGCGGCTTCGGTAAAATCGAATGGGACAAGGATTTCAATTGTATTGTTCGTCATAGTTGCGCTTTCTTCGAGTCAAATATAGGGAAGAAGTGAAGTTTGTTTCTTTAATAAATACGTATATTTTAATTTAGCTTATAAAGGCGGATATATTTCTGAAATATCTAACGCATTTGTAGTTTATTTGCCATTATAAATCTAATTTTTCTCATCCTGCTCATGAATCAACTTCGATTAATTGCACTCATATTTACTTTAATTTTTTCATTGAATACGCAAGCTCAAACCGAATATGGCGAAACACTTAAAAGTAGGTTGTATGTTGGAGCTACATTTGGTTTGGGTTTTGGCACAAATACCAATATCGATGTTTCGCCAATGATCGGCTATAATATTAATCGTTATTTTTCAGCAGGGCTTGGAATGACTTATATGTATTACTCATACAGATATGGCAATGAAAGAATACAAGGTAATTTTTACGGAGGACGAATATTTACTAGGATATTACCTTTGCCTGATCTTATGCCAGGAATTTTTCTTCATGGGGAATTGGAGTCAATAAATAATGAACGGTATATTACTGTTAATCCTGCTTTGAATCCTGTTTTAGCTCGGGTTTGGACTCCTGCTCTTTTAGTTGGTGCAGGCTTTAGACAAAAAGCGGGGAACAATTCTTATTTCACCGTTTCCCTTTTGTATAATACAAGCTACAATGGCACAGCGGAAAGTTCAATATACAGCGGTCCACTTATTTATCGTGTTGGATTTATTTTAGGGCTTTATTAGTATTTTCTATTTAAGCGGAGTTTTTATTTTGCCCCTGGTGAAATTATAAAAAAGGAGAAGCTGAATTCGCTTCTCCCTTTTTATAATTTTAATCGTATCTCAAAAAAACAATTTTATTTTGACTACTCTTAAGTGATGATAGATTGTTTAGAGTAAGATTTATTTAGGTAAGCGAATACTCTCTAGTTTAGATTTTCAACCAACTTTTTAGTTTTCTTTTTGTTCGCTAGGACTTCTATTTTTATTTAGTGTTTCCTGGTTTTTCGTTCTTGCTGGTTTAGCTGGTTTGGGTTCTTTTGAAATTAATTTTTCGTTTTCCTTTTTTGATTTTGCTATATTCTTTTGTAATACAGCATTTCTTTCTGCTTCAGTTAGTTTCGCTGTCTTTGGCAAGTTCACCCCTTTGGGATTTGTTATTGCGTCAGGTTTTGAATTGGCTGTAGTTTCATTATTGTTTTTTATTTTGGTTTTGGCTATTGTTTTAGCATTATCTCCTGTCAAGCGCTCAGACTTTGATTTCGACTTGTCAACTGGTGTGCTTGTTTTTAAATTAGGTTTTGCTGGTGCAATCGAAGGCTTTTTTCCCGTGTTTGAAGGATTCGCTGGATTTATCTTAACAACTTTA
>CALQJV010000228.1 GCA_943330985.1 Chitinophaga pinensis | reverse complement strand
AGAACGTCGCATGCGACAAGCCATCATTACAGTGGGAAGTTTGTGGTTTACCGCATGGGTAAATGCTGGACAGCCCGATCTAGATTTGTTTAAAGAACAAAAAATCGGAACCGACACCGAACGGGAATTAGCTGAGGAAGAACAGAATTATCAAAAGGGTGCGATTAAAGGGAGAAGCTGCGAGTAACACTAAACTCAACATTTTATTTTTAATCCAATGTTTTAATATTATTATTCCTTCAGCAAAAACCAAGGGAAATCCCAACTCGTTTATTTTCGCTTCATAAAATTATTGCATTGGAATAAGTAAGCAAGTTGTTTGAATTGCCAATTCTCGAATACCTGCTTACATTTCGATAAAGCTAAAGACAGGATTTCCTTCCTCTTTTCTGCGAATTTTCAAAAACATTTAACAGCAGGAATATCTAGGGCTTACTGAAAAATTCATAATTGCAGCAGATGAAAGGCGACAAGGCGAAGCTGTATATTTAAGATTGATTTACTATAAAACAAAAAACCCCGATAAAATCGGGGTTTCGTATTATAACATGTTATGTTAAGCTTATTCAGCAACAACTTCGAATTCTACAGTAGCGCGGATGTCTTTGTAAAGCTTAACACCCGCTGAGTAGGTTCCAATTTGTTTGATAGATTCGCTATCGACTGTAATTTGCTTGCGGTCTATATCCATTCCTAATTTCTTCAATGCATCTGCAATTTGAATTGCATTTACAGATCCGAAGATTTTTCCGGATTCACCCACTTTAGCACCAACTTCTACTTTCGTAGTAGCCAATTTCTCAGCCATTGCAGTTGCTTCTGTGCGAATTTTCTCTTCTTTGTGCGCGCGTTGACGAAGTGTCTCAGCAAGCACTTTGCGATTACTTTCCGTTGCTAATTGTCCCATTCCTTGCGGAATTAGGTAGTTACGGCCATAACCGTTTTTTACCTTAACAATTTCGTCCTTGTGACCAAGGTTATTTACGTCTTGAGTTAGAATGATTTCCATGGTTTCCTCCTTATTTCATCATGTCTGCAACATATGGCATCAGGGAAAGGTGACGAGCACGCTTAATTGCCTGAGATACTTTACGCTGATACTTCAATGAAGTACCTGTAATACGGCGAGGAAGAATTTTTCCTTGCTCATTTACAAACTTCAACAAGAAGTCTGCGTCTTTGTAATCGATGTACTTAATTCCGGTTTTCTTAAAACGGCAGTACTTTTTTTTCTTCACATCCACCGTGGGTGGTGTTAGATAACGAATTTCTGATTGTGTTGACATCGTTCAAAAGTTTTTAGTGATTAAGCTTCTGTTTTTACTGCGGATTTTGCAAATCCTTTAGTACGTTTCTTCTCGTTGTATGCAAGCGAATTTTTGTCGAGCACAATGGTGAGGAAACGAAGCATACGCTCATCGCGCTTAAATGCCACTTCGATTTTCGCAACCAGATCGCCAGGCGCTTGGTATTCGAGTAGATAATAGAAGCCCGTTGTCTTCTTTTGAATCGGGTAAGCCAATTTGCGCAGTCCCCAGTTCTCTTCGTGAACTAGTTTTGCGCCGTTATCTGCAAGCATGGCTTTAAACTTGCCGACCGCTTCCTTCATCTGATCATCAGACAAAACGGGAGTCATAATGAAAACGGTTTCATACTGTTTTAGCATGGGCGTAATGTTTAAAATTTGGATGGCAAAAGTAGTAAATCATTCTGATTATACAATCTAAATATTTCATCAATTTATTATTAATGAAAATCCAAACATTCATATCCCTAATTCGTAATCCCTAATTCGTAATTGATAATTTGTAATTGATAATTATTTATCTAACAATCAATTTCTGCATGCGACTTCCGTACTTTGTTTCAACCCGAATAAAGTATACACCTGCGTCCCAACTTTGCGTATTCACGTATTCGCGCTTCTCTCCAGTTAAAATTTCCGACTTATTGAATGCTAACATCAATTGTCCTTGAGCATTTAAAATACTTAGTTTGTATGATAATGGAATTGAACTACTTAAGGGAATACAAGTAATTCCCTTGGATGGATTTGGAAAAGCCTCTACCTTAAAAAGTCCATCCAATAGTTCCGATTGAACGGAAGTTACTTGGCTTGAATCCAATACATCAAATTTCCACCATCCTTCGGGAGCAACAATTGGACGCACTTGTACTTTGCCACTTTCAGATAGTGCTTGTATGAAATAGAAAACCCTTGTACCAGCAATTTGTGCAGGAATGGATGCTTCCCACTGATTGGTTGCACTATTAATCAAAGTCATCGGCAACTCATTATACGCTTGTGATGTATCAGTTGTGTAATATACTTTGGCTTGTTGAATTCCACTTCGGTGTTGAATAATTGCCCGAACTGGATAGGCATTTTGGGTATCGTATGTGTTAGATAGAGCCTGATGTGTGATGAGCAAAGGGTCGTTTACGCCAACGCTATGTGTGATACAATGAATGGCTCCACTTGCCGGAATGATGTCGTTACAATTGATACCCACAATGCGATATCCCGGTAAACTTTCTCTCCAAATTCGCAGCGCTGTTGTATCGTAGCGTTCTTCATATAATGGCAATAGCACTGTTTTGTTTATGAAAACTGCATTGGCATAGGTTCTATAATCGCCGTTCTGACTAGGATACATATTTAAATTGTCGGGAGGTTGAACAACGCGGACAATTTTATAGGGTGAATCGAATGTGGAATTGAAATTATCCAACACATACAACATATTGGCTTCGATTTGCGGTCCGTCCGAAATGCCTTGTGGATACTGCCCAAATAACAAGGTTTCTTCATCAAGCAATTTCATATGCATATCGATGTGATGAATACCATCGTAAGGCAATGTTTGCATCTTGATGTACCGATCGATGCCCATGTAATTGAGCATAGTTGTATTGATCTGCGTCTCACTTTGTGTGGGATTTTCATCCAATACCAAATTCGATGAAAATGCTGTTCCTTGTCCATCACTCATAAAATTTCCACCAGTATGAATAAGCTGGTTGGGACTTGTAATGGTTTGGACAAGATTGAGATTCAAAACACGGGCGTATCCACGGGGAATGGTATCGTCTTTAATACGTGTAGGGCGATTGTATTTCCAATCGACCAAAAACAACGAATCGACATCATTGATGTATGCGGTATTTGCGCCATAATCGCGAATCCACAAAGTATTGTATGGCTGAACTTTGAAAATGATATTGGGACCAATTGGAACTCCGTATGTTGCTGTTAGTTCGTTTTGCGCAGTTGAAGCGTTTGTACAATGAACAATGACTTTACATTCTTCTTGCGCATAACGTATTATTTCAGCCAAAACGGATTTATAATCTGTCCACGTAACAACCAAGGCCTGAATTTCTTCCCATTCGGCAGCTGTTCTTATGGTTCCTGAAGGTGGTACATCGCTGATGGTTTGCGCATTTGTATTTCCAAAAAGAAATAGAATAAATAAAAATGGAAATGTGCAGGTGTAGATTT
>CALQJV010000227.1 GCA_943330985.1 Chitinophaga pinensis | reverse complement strand
TCCTCTAATAATAAAGGTTCAATACGAACACGGTCTTTGCTGGTTGTAATAAACAAAGGTCGGTCTTTCGCAAACTTAATACTATTTTGTTTTATCGATTCAATATCGCTTTTTTTAAATTGATAATGATCGGGAAATTGAAATGTATGGGATAACGTACTTTTTTGAGATAGTTCTTTTACCAACAAATCGGGGTCTGCAATACCAGTAACTAGAATCAATTGCATCTCCTTCAATACAGATTCCGAAATTTCTTCGCCAACAAAATTTCGAATCGATCCATAGCGTAAAGAGCTAAAGAAAACAGGAGTGTTATTCAGTAGTTTGAGTGAACTTTCAATGCTCAATTTTGTCTCATTGTCCATATTTTCAGGACATTTGGTTACAATAACAACATTTGCATTGTGGCGACGCTTCCAAAGATCGCGTTCATTTCCAGCAGGGACTAATAAACGAGGCTTGGAAAAACTTGAATATTCAATCAGTAAAATCGAAAAGCCAGCCTGCAATTTTCGATGTTGGAAGGCATCATCTAAAAGAATCACTCCCGGATTTTTCTCTTGGATAATTTTCTCAATACCTTCAACACGACTTTCACATACAGCGACGGGAATATCCTGCAAAATACGTTTCATTAAAATGGGCTCATCACCACTGATTGCATGTGTATCAGTTGACATAACCCATCTAAATCCTTTGGTTTTTCTACCATACCCTCGACTCAATATTATTGGGTTAAAGTGTCGAAGAAGTTCAGCCATATAAATGGTATGTGGCGTTTTACCCGAACCACCTAAATTTAAATTTCCAACAACAATTATAGGTTTTTCGAAATGCCTAACACCTTTCAATCCAACATCATAAAGCCAATGGCGAATAGTCAGAACGATTGAATAAATCCAAGAAAATGGCAGCAAGAAAATTCTTCGCATGGGTCGAAAGTACAAAATCCTACATTTGAACTCTAATTAGTTTGTATGAAGATTAAGCAAATAATACAAGAACTTGAAATTTGGGCACCTCCTGCATTGCAGGAATCCTATGACAATTCAGGGCTTATTACGGGAAATAAAGAAGATGAATGTAAGGGAGCCATAATTTGTCTCGATTCAACAGAAGCGGTAGTTCAAGAAGCGATTGATAAAGGATGTAATTTAATTATCGCCCATCATCCTATAGTTTTTTCTGGCATTAAAAAGTTAACAGGACAAAATTATGTGGAGCGCACCTTATTGCTTGCCATTCGAAATCACATTGCCATTTATGCCATTCATACCAACCTCGATCATGTGCAAACCGGTGTGAATAAAGAAATTTCCGATCGTCTTGGATTAATCAACACGCGCATTTTAAAGCCCAAATCAAATCAACTGCTCAAACTGATTACTTATGTACCACATGCGCATGCCGAAACAGTACGAGTAGCCTTGTTTCAAGCGGGTGCTGGCCATATTGGAAATTACGATGAATGTTCATTTAATTTAGAAGGCATCGGAACATTTAGGCCAAGCAGCGACGCTAATCCCTTTGTTGGAGAAGCGGGCAAACGTCAATTAGAACCTGAAACCCGTATCGAATTGGTGGCTCCGGTTTGGTTGCAAGATCGAATTTCAAAAGCTCTTTTCGAAGCACATCCATACGAAGAAGTGGCATACGATTGGAGTATTTTAGAAAATCCAATGCAAACAGTAGGAGCAGGGATGCTGGGCGAATTAGCCGAAACTGTTGATTCAAATCAGTTTATAAAGCACATTAAGCAGATTTTTGGCGGTGTTGTACGACATACATCGATAACAAAATCGCAGATTAAAACGGTTGCCCTCTGTGGCGGTTCGGGTAGTTTTTTACTACAAGATGCGATTCGTTCAAATGCCGATATTTTCATTTCATCGGACTTTAAATACCATCAATTTTTCGATGCCGACGAACGAATAATTATAGCAGATATAGGACACTTTGAAAATGAGCAATTTACAATACCATTAATTCATAGGTTTCTGAATGAAAAATTCCCTAACTTCGCCGGCCATTTAACTACAATTTTGACCAATCCAATACACTACGTCTGACAACTATGAGCGCAACACTTCCAGCAGAAACCAAATCAGATATTACAGTTGAAGAAAAACTTCGTGCACTTTACAAACTGCAGTTGGTAGATACCAAGATTGATAAAATTCGCCTGGTTCGCGGAGAATTACCTCTTGAAGTTCAAGATTTAGAGGATGAATTAGCCGGTCTTGAAACACGTATTAATAACCTTCAATCTGAAGTAAAGCAATTAGATGATTCTATCATCGAGAAAAAAAATGCGATAAAAGAATCGCTTTCATTGATTGCTAAATACGAAGCACAACAAGGAAACGTGCGTAACAACCGCGAATTCGACTCAATCAATAAAGAAATTGAATATCAAACACTCGATATTCAACTTTCTGAAAAAAGAATGAAGGAATTTAAATCCAGCATCGAAGCAAAAAACGATTTAATTGTTGTTTCTAAAGCAAATTTCGAAGAGCGTGGTAAAGATTTGGAACATAAAAAAGCGGAATTAGCTGATATCGTTGCCGAAACTGAGAAAGATGAAGAAAAACTTTCGGAAGAATCAAGCAAAGCAGCTGTGCATATTGAAGAACGCCTCTATGCAGCTTACAAGCGAATTCGTACAAATGCAATTAACGGTTTAGCCGTTGTTACAGTACAGCGCGATTCTTGTGGTGGTTGCTTCAATCATATTCCACCTCAACGTCAAATGGACATTCGTCTTCGTAAAAAAATCATCGTTTGCGAATATTGCGGTCGCCTATTGGTAGATCCTGAAATTGCTGCAGATCTTCTTATTATAGAATAATTAAAAAGGACGCTTATCTTTGAAGGGATTACTTACGGGTAATCCCTTTTTTTATGCTGTTACGTTTGCTTTTAGGTTTGCTTTTGTTTCCAATGTTGCTGCAGGCACAAGGAACATTTGTATTATCTGAAAATGCAATCAAAGCATATCAGGCTTGCAGCCGATTCCAAATCAATCAAGCCGAACATTTCATCCAACTCGAAAAAAAACTAAATCCCGCCAATGGATTTAGTTATCTCATTGCGAACTATTGCGATTTTTTAAAAGTCTTTATTGAAGACGATCCACTCGAATACCGTAAAGCCCTTGCGCGAAGATCTCAACGGATTAAAAATCTCGAGATATATGATAGATCCTCGCCTTATTACCGCTATTGTTTGGCTGAGATTTATTTACAATGGAGTTTTTTGCGTTTTAAGCAAGGGGAATTGTTAAAAGCTGCAAAAGAACTCCAAAAGGCCAATTCATTGCTCACAGAAAATTCTAAAATTCATCCTGATTTTATTCTTAATAAAAAAGGTTTGGCTATCGTTCACATTTTGGCGGGCAGTATTCCCGATAACCTTCAGTGGATTGCACATATTGCCGGTATTCATGGAAACGCTAGTCAAGGTGAACGCGAAATAAATGAAGTAATTACCTTCTGCCGGAAG
>CALQJV010000226.1 GCA_943330985.1 Chitinophaga pinensis | reverse complement strand
TAACTACCTAAAACTTCTGAACCTACGCAAGCATGATCAGGTAAACTAAATAATGCCGATGGAATGTCAATAACGCTTATATATTGCTCCGAAATTGCAGATGAAATTCCATCAACCTCAACAACAAGGGAAAGCAAATGAACACCTTCCGAATTCCAAGTTAATTGATAAGGGCCAGCTCCTGAACCTGAAAGAACGGTTGCTTGTTAGAAATGTGCTCGCAAAAAAATTCAACACACTTGCAACGATTGGGAATTTGAATAATCACATCGGAGTTCCACTTACATTACTTCGAATTACACAGGAAACGGAAATAGCTATTATTGAAATGGGTGCAAGTAAACAAGGTGATATCAAAGAACTTGTTGAAATTGCAGAACCCAACTTCGGTCTCATAACTAATATTGGACTGGCGCATCTCGAAGGCATGGGCGGACCCGAAGGTGTTATAAAAACCAAGACAGAACTGTACGATTATTTACGAAAGAAAGAGGGCCTTATTTTTCTTAATTCCATGCATTCCATTTTTATTGAAAAAGGAACTGGCATAAGAAATTTCACTTTCGGTCATTGCGAAACGGATGATGTTTGGGCTGAATTTGAAGGATCGAACCCTTTTGTGAAATTTTCTTGGAAGAAGAAAAATGAAAAATTGATACATACTTCCATCGATACCCAATTAATGGGTCGATATAATTTCGAGAATATTCTTGCAGCTCTTGCTATTGGTGTTTATTTCAACGTTCCAGATGATTCTATTCAAGATGCAATTCGTTCATATAATCCAGATAATAACCGTTCTCAGATTATTGAAACAGGTAAGAATACATTAATAATGGATGCCTACAATGCAAATCCAACAAGCTTGGAAGCTGCAATTTTGAACTTTGCAGAAATGCAATCCGTAAATAAAATCCTCATTATTGGCAAAATGATGGAACTTGGGAATACTTCGGAAATGGAACATGCTAGAATTGGTAAGTTAGCTACTAGTAAGGCATTCAAGCATGTTTATTTGATAGGAGAATTGTATAAAAAAGCTGACATAACAGGAGCATGCAAACTTTTCGACACCACCGAAGAAGCATTTTCTTGGTTTACTGAAAATCCAATTGAAAATGCAACAATTCTCATAAAAGGTTCGAGAGCCAATAAAATGGAAATGCTTCAACCCTTATTTTAAAAAAAAGCCGGTCTTATTTCTAAAACTGGCTTTCTAAATGTTGAATTCCTATTAGCTTAAAATAGAACGAGCGATAACTATTTTCTGAACTTCAGAAGTTCCTTCATATATCTGAGTGATTTTAGCATCACGCATCAAACGTTCAACGTGATATTCTTTCACAAAGCCATAACCACCGTGAACCTGAACTGCTTCAACAGTAACTTCCATAGCGACTTTTGAAGCATAAAGTTTTGCCATGGCTCCAGAAGTAGTATAATCTAAATGATGGTCTTTATCGGAAGCTGCTTTAAAAACAAGTAATCGAGCCGCTTCGATTTCGGTAGCCATATCAGCTAATTTAAATTGAATGGCTTGATGCTGAGAAATCACTTTTCCGAAAGCAGAACGTTGTTTTGAATATTCCAAAGCAAGTTCGTATGCACCGGATGCAATTCCTAAAGCTTGGGATGCAATTCCGATTCGGCCACCAGCAAGCGTTTTCATCGCGAATTTGAATCCGAATCCATCCTCACCTATACGATTCTCTTTCGGAACCTTAACATCATTAAATAATAATGTATGAGTGTCGGACCCACGAATCCCCAATTTATTTTCTTTTGCACCTACAATGAAACCTTCCATTCCTCGCTCAATGATGAATGCATTTATTCCTTTTGAACCTTTTTCTGGATGTGTTTGAGCTATAACTATATATGTAGAAGCCGAACTACCATTTGTAATCCAATTCTTCGTACCATTTAGCAAATAATAATCACCTTTGTCTTCTGCAGTTGTTCTTTGTGATGTAGCATCCGAACCGGCTTCTGGTTCTGATAAACAAAATGCGCCTAACTTTTCACCTTTTGCAAGGGGCACTAGATATTTTTGTTTTTGTTCTTCATTTCCAAATGTTTCAATGCCCCAACAAACAAGCGAATTATTTACAGAAACAGCAACTGATACAGAAGCATCTATCTTTGACAATTCTTCCATGACTAATACATAAGAAAGTGTATCCATTCCACTTCCTCCATATTTAGGATCAACCATCATTCCCATAAACCCCAATTCACCTAACATTTTTATTTGTTCTGCTGGAAATTGTTGTTTCTCATCGCGTTCTATTACACCTGGTTTTAATTCATTCTGCGCAAAATCTCGCGCAGCTTTTTGTATCATCAGATGTTCTTCGGATAATTGTATGTTCATCTTTCGGAATTTTAATTGCAAAAATAAGAGTTAATTTATTATATACCCAACAATAACATGGAAGTATCAGCAGATGTTTTAACAGGAATTGGATTAATGTCAGGAACTTCTACTGATGGGCTTGATATTATAGCAGTTACATTTGAAAAAAAATCAAATCGTTTGTGTTATACAATTCATGAATCCCTGACAATTGAATACAATCAACCATGGAGAGAGCGATTATTAAATGCTGTAAATCTATCTGCAATTGAACTTCGTAAGTTGGACGTTGATTTTGGAAATTGGATGGCAGAAAACGTAAATGAATTTTGTTTAGATAAAAGTTGGAAAGCCGATTTCATTGCTTCGCATGGCCATACGGTATTTCATCAACCAGAAAATGGATTCACACTTCAAATCGGTAATGGTGCAACACTTGCCGCAAGAACAGGCATTACAAGCATTTGTGATTTTCGGCAAGGAGATATTAGTTTGGGCGGACAAGGAGCTCCGTTGGTTCCCTTGGGTGATGAACTTTTATTTAATGAATATACCTATTGCCTTAACCTGGGAGGATTTGCGAATGTTTCGTATTCAGAGAAAGGGCAACGAATAGCTTATGATATTTCAGCGCTCAATGTGGTTCTTAACGAACTTTCGAGAAGATTGGGACATGATTATGACTATGGCGGCGAAATCGCATCAAATGGAAAAATAATTCCATTGTTGTTAGATCGCCTCAATGCAATTAAATACTACCAACAAGCGGCTCCTAAAAGTTTAGGGACTGAATGGGTAAAATCGACGATTGATCCCATATTAAATGAGTATTCAAATGAAGATGTTCCTGATTTATTAGCAACAATGGGAAACCACTTCGCGCAACAAATTGGCAAACAACTTCAATTGGAAGGAAAAGCATTGGTAACTGGTGGAGGAGCAAAAAACACTTGGCTTATCAATCAGATAAAACGATACTGTTTGAGTACTTTAGAAGTACCCACAACTAACCTTATCGATAATAAAGAATCCTTGATTTTTGCCCTATTAGGTTACCTCCGATTACTCGGAATCCACAATACGCTTTCCTCAGTTACAGGAGCCGAAAGAACTATTTCCTCCGGAGCTGTTTACCTAAGTTGAAAATTAGAAATCAG
>CALQJV010000225.1 GCA_943330985.1 Chitinophaga pinensis | reverse complement strand
TTGCAGCTTATGGAAATTCATATTATTACTGTTTTACCCGAATTGCTCGAAAGCCCTTTTGCGCATTCCATATTAAAGCGTGCACAGCAAAAAGAAATCGTTCATGTTCATGTTCATAATTTACGTGAATATTCGCTCGACAAGCACAAAAGCGTTGATGATTACGCATTTGGAGGCGGCGCTGGCATGGTGATGATGATTGAGCCCATTGTTCGATGCATAGAACATTTGCAGACACAAGGCGATTTTGACGAAATCTTATATATGACTCCAGATGGCGAGCGATTCAATCAGCAAATTGCCAATCAGATGTCGACGTTGAAACGGATTGCAATTATTTGTGGGCATTACAAAGGAATTGACGAACGCGTACGGGAACATTTTGTAACGCGGGAGATATCGATTGGAGATTATGTATTGTCAGGAGGAGAATTAGCAGCAGCGGTTGTATCGGATGCGATAATTCGATTGATTCCAGGTGTTCTGAACGATGAAACGTCGGCTCTAACAGATTCTTTCCAAGATAATTTATTGGCACCACCCGTTTATACAAGACCAGCAGAATACAGAGGATGGAAAGTTCCACCTATATTATTGAGTGGAAATACCCCTGCAGTTGACCAGTGGAGATTTGAGCAATCACTTGAAAGAACGCAGCAAAGACGGCCAGATTTACTTGATGAATAATTTTTTTTCAAATAATTGCACAGACAAAAGATTTTTTCCCTAATATTGCACTCCTTTTTAGAAACCCCATAGGTTTATCACAATGGACTTCCTATCACAAATTGCCAGTCAGCTCATCGAAAAACGCGAGCTTCCTTCTTTCAAAGCAGGAGATACTATCACCGTACATTATAAAATTAAAGAAGGTGAAAAAGAACGTATTCAACAGTACCAAGGTGTTGTAATTCAACGCAAAGGAGCTGGTGTTACTAGTACTTTTACCGTTCGGAAAATTTCTAACAGCTTAGGTGTTGAGCGTATCTTTCCTGATAACTCTCCTTTCATCGATAAAATTGATGTGAATAAGCGCGGTGTTGTTCGTCGTGCTCGTATTTTCTACATCCGCGAATTGAAAGGTAAAAAAGCACGTATCAAAGAAAAAATGGTTTAATCCATTATTTTCTTTCTATCATATTAAAACCCTGTTGTTCATTCAACGGGGTTTTTCTTTTTCCCTTTATGGACAGGAAATTGATTTTAGGAAGAACAGCTCTCTTCCTATTTTGTAGATTCAATGTGGATTTTTAATTCGGACAGAGGGAGTCGATTAATCACAAACAATCCCGATTCTTTGAGGAACCGGGATTGTTTGTGATTCGATTAAATTTCAGAATCAATTCAGTATATAAGTCACTTTGATTTTTTCTGACCAGGTCCAGAAAATGGTGTTTTTTTCGTCCATACGATCCTTCTCAAAGAAATTGTTTCCTAATTCTTGACTCAGCTGATAAAGTGCTGGCTGAAGAAACCGATCACTTTTGCGCACTTCGCGTTGAATTTCCTTACGCAGCATCAAGGGAACTATATCCATTATTTCAATTGCTTCCGTTTTAACGCTTGTCATTTTTCCCACTTTACGTCCCATCGCTTTGGACAATGATTCTGCTTCCAGCTTACTATTTTCAATGGCCTGTCGGTTAGCTCGCTCTTTCAAAACAGCATGATCTTTCATTTTAATATCGACCATTTCCAAATTCAAAGGTCGGCCATACATCTTACTTAATGAATCTATCATTTTATATTGAGTAGGACTTAAAATCTGCATCCATGTATTTGAACGATAATAATGATAGCCTTCTTCCGTTGGATTGATCTTAGGAATGGGAACTCCCATCGAAAAAAGTTTCGACTCAAATTCTAGCGCACGCTTAGTTCTTACCTTTTGGATTGAATCCTCAATAAGTCGATAGCGTTCGCGCTCTTTTCGCATTTGCTCAGGAGATTTGGCCTCCATCATTTCCATTGTCGGTGGCGGTTCCACTTCGTCAGCTGGGGAAAAATCCTCAACACTTTCGCTTTCCTCAACAGGCATCAGAACTTCATCTGCTGAAAACGTTTCTACCTCACGATTAACAGTATTCATTGAAGAACGATCAAAACGTAACATCACCACAAAACTATCAGGCGAAAAAGTAATAGTCCCCTGCGATTCAACTTCAATGGTTGTTGGCTGAACTTGAGCAATTGCATTTGCCATCAAAAAGCAAAAACCAATTACGGGAGTCAACTTTCTAATAATCATATTCCAAATTGCTTGCGGGCATCTCCAATAAGTTTCATCACACCCGCATGGTCATGTGCTTCTGCATAAACACGCAAAAGGGGCTCTGTTCCTGAAGGACGAACCATCAACCACTCATCTTCACTCAAAAAGAATTTGTATCCATCCATATCTTCCAAACGAATAACTGGACGATCCCCGATCGACTTTACCTCACCATTTTTGCAAGATGCAATAACGCGTTGCTTTTCAGCTTCCGGTAAATGTAAATCGTTTCGATCTACGCTAAATGCTCCGGTAATTTCGTAAACTTCTTCAATAAGTTGATTAAGCGTTTTACCCGACTTAGCCATAAATTCCCAAATAACCAAGCCCATCCAAATACCATCGCGTTCTGGAATATGACCTTTTATGGCAATTCCACCCGATTCTTCACCGCCTAACAAAACATCATCTGTGATCATGATTCCAGCAATGTACTTGAATCCGATTTTCACAATGTCTAAATCCAAATTGTAATGGGTGCAGATATTTTTCACCTTAACGGTGGAAGAAAATGCAGTACAGACTTTTCCGTCGAGTCCTTTGTATTTCTTTAAATAATGAATGAGCAATAGAATGATATGATGAGAATCGACAAAATTCCCTTCATTATCGAATAAACCAATACGATCGGCATCACCATCGGTAGCTAAACCGCAATCGATATTCCCCGCAATACGAATCATATCTGAAAACTCGGTCAGGTTCTTGGCGATTGGCTCTGGAGCTTGACCATCGAATGATGGATTGTGTTCGCAATGTAATAATGTGGTATCGGGCAAAAGACGACGAATCACGTTTTGACCTGCGCCATACATGGCATCGTATGCAAATTCTAAGTTGGAGTTTCGAATAGCTTCCAAATCGAAATTTTCTTCAACACGTTTGCAATAATCGCCCTCTAAATCAACAATAACCAAATTTCCAGACTGCTCTGATTCAACTAAAGAAACATCTTTCCAATTTAAATTGGCAGATTCTGGAATGATGGATTCGATTTCATCAATTTTATCGGGCAATAGAGGCCCACCATAACTTCCTTTCAGTTTATAACCATTGTAAGATGGTGGATTATGGCTGGCAGTTAGCACAATTCCTAAATCGGTTTTGTATGTAATTGCTCCCATCGAAACCATCGGAGTAGAAACAAAACCATGCGAAAGATAGACCTTCACTCCGTTTGCAATCATCACTTTGGCGGTTGTTTCGGCAAACAATTCGCCAGCAAATCGGCAATCGTGTCCAATAACAACAGAA
>CALQJV010000224.1 GCA_943330985.1 Chitinophaga pinensis | reverse complement strand
GCATTTGCCTGTTTTCTTCGAACATTAATTTCAGCTGATTCACCATTCGATCGTTATGTGAATTATGGAGAAGTGAATGCATTAAACGCTTCTGCTAAACGAGGAAAAGAGTTATTTTTTTCAGGCAAAACCAATTGCTCGCAATGCCATTCGGGTTTTAATTTTACCAACAACACGTTTCAATCGAATGCTTCATCTGAGACCTATCCGGATTCGGGTCGACAACGCATTACACTTTTACCCGACGACCGCGGGAAATTCTTAGTTCCATCGTTACGAAATTGTAACTTTACTTCACCGTATATGCATGATGGAAGTTTCGTCAATTTGGATTCTGTCGTGGATCATTACAATCGAGGAGGAAAAAACTTCCCTGGAAAAAGTCCATTAGTGCGACCACTTAATCTGAGTAGCGATGAGAAGAATGATCTTGTTGAATTCTTGAAAAGCTTAAGTGATATTAATTTCATTAAAAATGAAGCATTTCATCCAACCGAATGAGTAAATGAAAAAACACGTAATACTTATATTTCTTGGTGTTGCTTTGTTTGTTTTTGCTTGCAAAAAAGACAAGGAGGATGATCTTGTTACCGATACACCCTATCAAACGAGTCCATATACGGTTGAAACTCCTCCAGGATTTCCGGCGATGAATATTCCGTCAGACAATCCACTTACTGTTGAAGGTGTTGCCTTGGGAAGAAAATTATTTTACGATAAAATCCTCTCAGGAAATAACATGCAATCCTGTGCCAGTTGCCACAACCAGGCATTATCATTTACCGATAATGGAACACAATTTAGTACCGGAATTACAGGAGCCATTGGAACTCGAAATGCGCAACCTTTAGTTAACTTAGGTTTCAACCTGCATTATTTTTGGGATGGGCGCGCTTCTTCATTAGAAAATCAAATACTTGGTCCGGTTCCCAATCCAATTGAAATGCATCTACCATGGACTGATGCAGCGGCAAAACTAAATGCAAATTCAACCTATGTTGACGAATTCAAAAAGGCATTTGGCATTTCCACAATCGATTCTTCTTACGTTGTAAAAGCAATTGCGCAGTTTGTACGAACCATGATTTCGTATAATTCGAAACTTGATAAGCGATTACGCAATGAACTAACTTTAACTGCTTCCGAACTGAATGGCTATGTGATTTATGTCACTGAACGAGGCGATTGCTTCCATTGTCATAACATCGATGCAGGACGTTTAATGACCGACAATCTCTTTCATAATAACGGACTAGACTCTGTTTTTACCGATTTGGGACGTGGTGCGATAACGGGAAATGCGTTTGATAATGGTAAATTCCTCACTCCTACCCTTCGCAATATTGCACTTACTGCACCCTATATGCACGATGGACGTTTTCAAACCTTGGAAGAAGTTGTTGAGCATTACAATTCGGGAGGCAAAGCATCTTCCACTGTAGACCCATTAATGAAACATGTTGGCACTGGGCTTAACTTAAACACTCAGGAAAAAGCTGACTTAGTTGCATTCCTCAAAACAATGACCGACAGCTCGTTTATTAACGATGAGCGATTTAAAAGTCCGTTTTAATTAAAAGGTATAGCTAACTCCTGCCATCACATTGAATCGTTGTGTTGGGTAATTTTTGTAGCGTTCGTAACGCACATTGAAAATATTGTTTAGTTGAACAAACATGCCCAAAAGCTTGATATAACGATACTCTGCGCCTAAATTCATGTCTGCGATTCCCTTTAATTCTCTTGAAATAGTTTGAACCACTCCCGCTTCGCCATAAATAAAATCACGGTAATACTGCTTGTTGTATGTTAACAAGGCTGCGTTGATCCAGATTTTATCACGCAAATTGTATTTACCACCGTATGACATCCGAAGTGTTGGTGTATGCCAAGCTTTCAATTCATTATCAGGTGTATAACCCAAGAAATCCGCTTTTGCTATAATGCGAATTTTTTCGTGCAACTGCCATGTAACTTCTCCGTTCACTTCAAACAAACTAGCATTATCAGTTACATAAGTAAGCTTGTTTAAATTTCCAGAGCTAGTATCATTCACAAAGAAAACCTGATTCTCGATACTTGGTGAAAAGGATGCGCGCACATTGAAAGCCATTTTCGAACTCACCGAACCACGTAGGCCAGCATACAAACGAAAAGGACTCCACGTATTTACAGGAAGAATATCCGAAATCAACCAGGGATTATTCTCCGTTAAGGTTTTGTAGGTAATGCGCTTTAATCGGCTGTCTGTTCCAGCATTTAAGATGATGATGTTTTCATACAGATGCAAATCGAAATCGACTTCAGGAATAAACTTAAAACCATAAGAAGTATCGGAAGTTGCATAAATGTTCACGGCAGCTTTCAATCGCCACTTGGGCTGAGAGAAGGTAATTTGAGGACGCAGGTTAAAGATGGTCATGTTGTTTGACCCAACAGCGTTTTGGTTTTTATAAATATCCAATCCTCCTTTCACATTGAAGTCGTAGGTTTTGAAATAAAACGAAACATCGCCAGCAACTTTAAACGCATTTTCCTGCGCTATAAACTTGTCGGAATAATTGTAATAATTCAAATCCACTTTGTACTTCGTTGCATGACTATCCACCGGATAATTATCACTGAACGCAGCATTGATATTCACCAATTGATAACGTTGTTTGATACTATCACGATCGAGGTTATATGCCCAATATGGGTTTGTTAGTGAATCTTGACTGTAAGCAATGTTCTTATCAAAACCATAATAATGAACCACATTTCTGCGGTAATCAATTCCACCCGCCAAGGTTGTTTTTTTGATGAACGATTTCCCAAAAAGATTAAGTTCATTATTGCTAAAACCAGAATACCCAACATTGGCTATTTGGCCCGATGATGAAAGATGCTTGTAATGAACACCTGCAGAAGATTTTTTAGATCGAATGCTATTATAAAACACTTCGGAATATGGGGTCATATAGGAACCAAATCCACCTTTTACATACCCACGATACAATTTAGTTAGTGGCTCCCCTTTGACATTGGCCGCTTTGATGGGATCTACCTCATAAACCGTTGTTACACGCCTGCTATTGAGTTCGTAGTTTATTGGAAACCTAGAAACCGTTGTATCCGAAATGGAAGGCTGCTCATTTATTTTCTGAGCTTGAACCAATTTGGGAGTATAGCCACCCGTAACAATTACATCATTGTTTTTTCCAGGTTGCGCCCATGCAGCCAATGGTAAAACGAACAGGATAATTTGCAGAAACTTATTCATTGCCTTCTCCTTTCTTAGGTTCACTTTCTTCAATTAAGGGTTCTTGTTTTTCTTCAAACAAGCCATCATCTTTCTGATTATTTTGAAACTCAATTTCCTGATCCGGTTGAGAATCCATTTTATTTCCCGGACTCTCATTGCTATTTATCTCATCCAACTTACGTTGCGCAAGGTCTTTCAACTCCTTTCCTTCATGATTGTCGATAACGCTTTGCAAAGTATTTTTTGCTTGAAAAACATTGCCAAGTTTCAAGTAATTATCGG
>CALQJV010000223.1 GCA_943330985.1 Chitinophaga pinensis | reverse complement strand
TTTGAATGAACCTGAGTTTTTCGAGATTTTCCAGGCCGCTGAAGAATTAGGTGCTGCCATATTTGTTCATCCTTGGGAAATGTTTGGGCAAAAAGATATTCAACGTTATTGGTTGCCTTGGTTGGTGGGAATGCCCGCCGAAACTTCGCGTGCAATTTGTTCGATGATATTCGGTGGTATTTTTGAACGATTACCGAAACTTCGTGTGGCTTTTGCGCATGGAGGAGGCTCGTTCCCACTTACATTGGGACGTATTAAACACGGCTTCGATTGTCGCCCCGATTTGGTAGCTATCGACAATGCTTTTTCACCTGAAAAATACCTCGATCGTTTGTACTTCGATAGCTTGGTTCATGACGAGGCAGCCTTGCGTTATTTAATAGATTTTGCTGGAGTAGATCGTATTGCATTGGGTTCCGATTATCCATTTCCTTTGGGTGAAGATGTGCCAGGATCATTAATAAAAAACATGCAATTATCTGATCAAGAAAAAGAGCGTTTGCTCAGTGGAACTGCCATGGAGTGGTTGGGGATTCGATAATATATCCAATATCATGCAGTATAAATATGATGACAAAGACTAATTTCAAACTAATTACATTGAAATTAAAAATACTTTTATTTATAAGCATCATAAATTTATTGACTTCCTGCAATGGACAGAACTCAAATTCAATAAAATATACAGTTCAGTTTAAAGGACAATTATTAAAGGGCGACACAGTAAGATTACTTGGTAACAGCATCATGGTTGTTTATCAGGACAAGAATAATATTTATTGGTTTGGGAGCTGGCAAACTGGAGTGTATAGATATGATGGGAAGACATTGATTAATTATAGTACTAAACATGGTTTGCCAAACAACAGAATTGATGAAATAAAAGAAGATAAATCGGGCAACATATACTTCACCAGTTGCCATCCAAAATCTACAATTTCTAAGTTTGACGGAAATACATTTACAACATTATCGTCAATCGCCAGTAATAACTGGAAACTTCAACCCAATGATTTATGGTTTAGAAATGCTCATCAAACTGAAAAAGTATACCGATATGATGGCACTACTTTATATGAATTACAGCTTCCTAAACCAGCTAAACTTTCCAATCCTTTTGAAATCTACTGTATTTATGAGGATAAAATGGGAAGTGTTTGGTTTGGCACTAATCCATCAGGTGTATGTCGTTATAATGGGAAATCATTTGATTGGATTACAGAAGATGATGTGACTGAATTTCGAAATGAAGGTGCAAATGGAGTTCGTTCTATTAGCGAAGATAAAAATGACGACTTTTGGTTCAATGCCGAGTATCGTTATAGAGTTTATGACAGCGTAATATTAGATAGCAAGAAATTTTACAGGCGATATGAGAGCATAGGCAGTTTAGACGGGAAAAAGGATGGTAATCTTGACGAGTATTTATCAAGTGTAAAAGACAACAATAATAATTTATGGTTTGTAACTTATCGCGATGGCGTTTGGAAATATAATGGGACGAAAGTCACTCATTTCCCTGTTCGACATAATTCAATTGACATTTCATTATTCAGCATATACAAAGACAACATTGGAGACCTTTGGCTTGGAACGCACGAAAACGGGGCTTATAAATTTAATGGGACATCATTTGAAAAATTCAAATAGAAATTAACGATAGTATTGAACCGCCAGAGTCATTGATTTAACACTTGTTTGCTTACATTCAATTAATATAGTTTTCTGATACCCCAAAAGCAGAAATAAAAAAGCGCCATCGAATTTCTTCGAAAAGCGCTCTTTCATTTTGCGATGGTTCAAAATGCTTACATTTCATCTTCCGGAGGAGGAGGTGGGCCTTGTCTCCCCTTTTCGCCCACGCGCTTGAGCAAGGTTAATTTGAAATCGTGTTCTGCTTTGTATAGTTGAGCTATTTTTCGAACGGTAATCACTTTCTTTAATTCAGCTTGAAAACGACGATGAACATCAGTCATTTTTTGCTGACTTAAAATATCTTCCTCCAATGCTTTCTCAATTTCTTTTTCACTGAGATTTTTCAAATTGTCGTTGGTGGAACGACGAAGTTTATTCATCTCTCTTTTGATGCTTTCCAATTCATCGGTGAATTGATTGTAAACAGGCCAAAATTTCTGTGCTTCTTCAGAACTGAGAGAAAGTCGATCGGTGATGAAAGCGATGCGTTGTGATTTTATTCGATCGCGAACTCTGTCTTTCTGAGCAATGGATGGAATGCTCAAGCTGAATAGTAAAATGATAATAGCGGATCTCATGATTATTGAATTAGAGTTCGTTAATAATATCTGAATCCTCGATTCCTTCTTCGAGTAAATAGTTTTGAATTTCGGTTTTTTCGGTGTCGTATTTTTGATAGGTTGTGGTATCGGAATTTAGGGCGAAGTGTGGATTTTCAATTAGTTCGTCCACTTCTACTTCATCAATAATTCCTTCTTGGTAAACATAGGTTGAAATTTCTTCGTCGGTAAGTGTATCGGATGAACCTGTGAAATAACGATACCCTAAGACTCCCGCAATAATTAGAAAAACTGCAGCTGCGGCAAGAGAAGATAGTCGTAAAAACAGAGTTCGCGGCCTTACCTTGTTTTCTTCATGAATGCGTTCAGCAATGTTTACAGGAAAGTGATCGAAGTAACCAGCAGGAACCGTAAATGGATTCTCCTTAGGCATTCCTTCAAAATCAAATTCCGATGTTTCTTCCGTTTTCATGTTGTGCTTCTGATGCTTAATGTCAACTTTGGTTTAATCGCGTTTGATAAATTCTTCAATCTTTTTTACTGCATGGTGAAACGACGCTTTTAGAGCGCCCACGGAAGTGCCCAATATTTCGGACATTTCCTCGTATTTCATTTCTTCAAAATATTTCAAATTGAAAACCAATCGTTGTTTTTCGGGTAGAGTTAAAATCGCTTGTTGTAATTTCATTTGAATGCGATCTCCACTAAAATAAACATCGGTTTCCAAATTTTGAGCAAGCTGGTGTTCCACATCTACCATGGGTATGGCAAATCGTTTCTTTTTCGAGTTAAGGAATGTGATGCACTCGTTGGTGGCAATTTTATAGAGCCAAGTATAAATCTTAGAGTCCTCTCTGAAATTATCCAGGGCTTTGTATGCTTTGATAAAAACATTCTGCAACAAATCGTCTGCATCGTCATGGTTCAAAACCATCTTTCGAATATGCCAATACAATCGTTGTTGATATTGAACTACGAGCATGTTGAACGCACGATTGCGGCTTGCGGCTTGCGCAAAAAGTTCGAGTATTTCCCGGTCGCTGTGTTCTTCCATATTCGCTCCGGTTGGTAATTCCGAAATGTTTAACGCCTGCGAATTGCGGATTCTGCAGCTTTTACAATGTCTGCGGTTTCTAATCCGTATTTAACCATCAATTCTTCAGGGGTTCCGCTTTCGCCGAAGCTATCATTTACAGCAACCATTTCCAGTGGACGAGGAAGTGTTCTTGATAACACCTGTGCGATACTATCACCTAAACCTCCGTTGCGTTGATGTTCTTCG
>CALQJV010000222.1 GCA_943330985.1 Chitinophaga pinensis | reverse complement strand
GTAAATGTTTTTGGAACATCCAAGGGTAACAACATTGACTTTATTTTTCCGGAGCGTTTTGGTTTTCATGCAGGATGAATGTATGGGAAATTAAATGGAGAAGGCTTGGTAAATAGGATCAGAATCAATTTACTCTTTAAATAAGGAATCGACGAATTCTGTTTTATTGAATAGTTGAAGATCTTTCATGCCTTCGCCAAGTCCAATATATTTTACTGGGATTTTAAATTGATCCGAAATGCCAATCACCACACCACCTTTGGCCGTACCATCTAGTTTTGTAAGTGCAAGCGCATTTACATCAGTAGCTTCGGTAAACTGCTTACATTGTTCGATTGCATTTTGCCCGGTTGATGCATCCAGAACAAGTAATATTTCATGTGGTGCATCTGGAACAACCTTTTGCATCACCCGTTTAATTTTATTAAGCTCATTCATCAGGTTCACCTTGTTGTGAAGGCGACCAGCAGTATCTATAATGACCACATCGGCATTTTGAGATTTCCCCATTTGGACGGCATCGTATGCCACGGCAGCAGGATCGGAATTCATTCCATGTTGAACCAATGGAACTCCAACGCGTTCGGCCCAAATGGTAATTTGATCAACTGCAGCAGCTCTGAATGTATCGGCAGCACCAAGTACTACAGATTTTCCAGCGTCTTTAAATTGATAAGCAAGTTTGGCAATGGTGGTTGTTTTTCCAACGCCATTTACTCCTACAACCATAATCACATACGGACCATCGGTTGTTTTTTTTGTAGTAAAATCGGATTGGTCTCCGCTACGATTTTCTTCTAATAAAGCAGCAATTTCCTCCTTAAGGATTCCATTAAGTTCAGAAGATGTGGTGTATTTGTCGCGTCCAACTCGCTTTTCAATTCGCTCTATAATCTTCAATGTGGTTGTTACACCAACATCTGCACCGATTAAAATTTCTTCAAGATTGTCTAAAACTTCCTCGTCGACTTTCGATTTTCCGATAAGCACCTTGGCCAACTTGGAGAAAAAATTCTCCTTTGTTTTTGCCAATCCCTGGTCGAGGGTTTCCTTTTTTTCACGAGAAAATAATCCGAAAAATGCCATAGGTTGAGGTGAAATTTGGCGCGAGCCTGTTAGCAAAAAAAGCTCCTTCCGGTTGGGAAGAAGCTTAAAGTCTATGATGCTATCACGAAATTACTTCCCGCTAAGGAAATCTTTCACGTGGTCGTTATGGACAACTTCTTCTTTAAAAGCATAAGCGCCAGTCTTTGGCGATTTTACCATTTTAATCACTTTTGTAAATGATTTACCGGCGCCGGTTTTCAGGGTTGCAACTACTTTCTTAGCCATGATTCAGAGTGATTACTTGATTTCTTTGTGAACAGTTACGCGCTTAAGCACAGAATTGTATTTCTTCAACTCGATACGCTCGGTTGTGTTCTTTTTGTTCTTCGTTGTGATGTAACGTGAAGTTCCGGGTACACCCGATGTCTTATGCTCTGTGCATTCCAGTATTACCTGAACACGATTGCCTTTTTTCGCCATGGCGATGAATCTTTAGTTTTTAAGGGCTGCAAATATAGTCAAATACATTTCTAGTCAAACAGATTCTTGTAAAATTTCTTTATTTTTTTTTGAATGCACTTTTTATTCGAGGAATTTACCATTTCAAAATCCCCTAAAACTTATATCCAACGGAGACTGTAGAATAATTATTGATGATGCTTTGATCGGTGGAATTTACAATGTCTCCCAATCCTCGAGTGAATTTAACATTAAATGCGAGCTTCCAAACATCAACACCTGCTCCGAAAATAAATCCCTTGAATTTCGAATCAAAATTCAAATTCTGCAGACTAGGTAAATCAGAACGAACTGAAATCTTGGAAATGTCTTTCAATGAATACCCAATAAAAACGCGCACGTTTCCGATGTCTTCCATTTTAAAAATTCGCCAACCGATGTAGGAATTAACATCCCATCCATTTAGGGTGTATTATGTTTGTGAATTCAATCCAGAAGGCAAGGTCAATTGCGATTTCGACTTTAACGAAGTAAAACCTCCTTCCAACTCAGCATAAAGCATCCTAATTCGCAATCGGGCAAATAAACCAATACCCATGGATTTCTGCGGATCAATTTCTCCAATCGTTGGTTTGGCGTTTAGTGAAGTAGATGTTTGAGACAGCATTGGACCAAATACTACGAAGGAATCTTTTTGAGCAAATCCCTTGCAGGTGCTTATGATTATTAGGAGTTTTTTCATTGAAAGAAATGATTCATGAAATCTTGTCTAATATAGATATATGAGGCAATCTAGGTCATCATTAAAATTAAAAACCAGATAAAAATATTGTCATATTAAAGTCTTTAATTGCCTGTTAATGATAACTCTATTTTTAGATTGTTATTTTTACCAAATAAAATTATCCTTTTTAACGCAATGAGATATTTATTCATTTTAGCATTTAGCATTTTATTTCAGTCTGTCAATGCCAACGAAACTCAATTTGAAACATTGTTGACAGTCAACAAAGAAGTTGCACTTCAGTCAGACATTCCTTCTTCATGGAAAACTGAAAATATTCATACGAATAACTTTAATGAGGCCATTCAAGTCCATCTTAATTCTGTAATTGAGTTGCTTAAATATCGAAGTGTTAATCATCTTACACCCATTCAAAATAATCAGCGAACTCAATTATTGAAATGTTTGGAGAATTATGCAACACAAGGAAAATTTCCAATCAACGATTTTCTTTCCTATCAAAATCCTGTTTTTATTGATCGTTTTGATACACACTGTGCAGTAGGTTTTTTAATGCAGCAGAGTGGTTCGGAGCATCTTGCTCGCCAAATTCAAAGCAATCAGAACTTTTCTTATGTCCGCCAAATTTCCGTAAACGGTGTTTCTGAATGGGCCAATGAACACGGTTTCACACTCGATGAATTGGCTTGGATTCAACCGGGGTATCCGCCCAATACGGTTGTTAGTCCATTGCTGGGAGGAGTGAATGGTGCAGTGAATGATATGTTTATGTATAACGGAGAGCTGATTGCCGCTGGAAATTTCTCGCAAGCCGATGGACAACCTGCAAACAACATAGCAAGCTACATTTCTGGCTTTGCAGGATTTCTTTGGATTGAAACGTTCGGCGGAACCAACGGTCCTGTTTATGCTCTCGATACGTTAAATTACCAACTCATTGCAGCAGGAGAATTTAACATGGCAGGTTCAACTTCGGTTAATAATATTGCACGGTTAGGAAATAATGGTTGGGAAGCTATGGGTGGGGGGATATTTGGCAAAGTGAATGATTTGGAATGGCACGAAGGCGAATTGTATGCAGCTGGAGATTTTCAATTTATTCAAGGAGGTCCAGCAAACGCAGATATTGCTGTATGGAGCGGTACAGAATGGATGCCGCTTGGTTGGGGCACAAATGGAGAAATAAATTCACTTCGCAGTAGTCCTTTCGGTTTGTTGTTTGCCGGCGATTTTACGGAAGCCGGAAATGCTCCCATGCTCAATGTTGGTAAATTGTTTGGCAGCGTTCCCGAACC
>CALQJV010000221.1 GCA_943330985.1 Chitinophaga pinensis | reverse complement strand
TGATTTGCAACTCCGATGGTATTTGGAGTATCGGTCACATTATCATCCGAATTGCAATTTGCCGCATCGCCAGGAGAATTTGTATCGCCCCAGGTGTGAAGTAAATTAAACCAATGCCCAACTTCGTGTGTGAGTGTTCTTGCCGAAAAATTACTTCCGCCAGATGTTCCAATACTACCTAATTGAGTATGTAAAACTACAATTCCATCGGTTGCAGCTTGAGCCGATCCTGGCAAATAAGCATATCCTCCTGCTCCAAATGAAATATTATCTACTACCCAAACATTAAGGTATTTATTTCTTGGCCAAACCACTAAATCTTTCACATTATCGTCTGCACTGAAAGTTAATGTTGAAACAGTGCGTGTAATTCCATCTGTACAATTTCCATTGGGATCTAATTGCGCCAATCGGAATTCAAATCCAACATTCGCAACAATAGATGAGAATGCAGAAATAACCTCATTTTGATCAGAATTTGATAATTGATAATCCTCATTCAGAATACGAATCGCATCCTCAATTTGAGTTTTTGCAATGTTTTCTGATCCGTAATTATGAATCACATGAAATACTACGGGTACTACCTTTATTAAACGTTCGTTTGAAGAAGTGAATTGCCGTGTAAAAGCCTCCAATTCATCTCGTTGAACCTGCAAATCAGGATGTTGACTCAAGGATTTACGAACCATCATATCCGTTCCGCATGGTCGAGATTGCGCGAATGAAGTTTTGGAAAAGGTAATTGTTAAAAGGAAAAGGAAAAGAAAAATGTAACGCATGGGATTGGGTAAATTTTTTATGATTGCCAAATATAGACTTTTACTTTTTTATACAATATGCTTGATTTAAAATGATTCTCAATAATTTGAAAATTGGACTTAACTAGTTGAGTGTTTAGTAAAATCAATTTCTATTAAACAGTTCAACGAAGATTTTGTTTTTAAATCCCATTTCTGAAATCTTTATTAATGATTGTTTCAATGATTAACTAAAGGATGTTTATTACTTATTGGATTGCCTCTTTTTCATGCATTAACTTTCTTTAGGTTTGTCGAATAAACATGTGTATGCGCGTTATTCTTCCCTATTTATTGATTGTTATTCTGTTGGTTTCGTGTATCCCTTCGCGTCAATTCGATGATGTTAAATCTGCAAAAGATCGATGTGAAAAAGAACTTGCCGAATTAAAAGCTAAACAAGAAACATTCAACGCCAAAGAAAAAGAACTCGATGTGCAGTTGGCCGATTTGACAAAACAAATTAAAGCTTTGTCGAGCGATACATCCTCAATGGGATTAACTTATCGCAGATTAACATCGTCATACGAGCGTTTAAATCAGACATATGACAAACTGCTTGAAAATAATTCGCAGTTAATGAAAGGGAAAGACGACGATAACAAAAAGTTGATGGGGCAATACCAAATCACGCAAGAAGAGTTACAGAAGAAAGAAGATCGCTTACGAGATGCTGAAATTGACTTAGAAAAACGCAAAGCGGAAGTTGAAAAGTTGAGTTCGGATATGCGTATTTATGAAGAAGAATTGAATAACAAAGAAAAGCGCGTGGCTGAACTTGAATCGGTTCTAGCTAGAAAAGATTCTACAGTTACAGCATTGAGAGAAAAGGTATCTTCAGCATTGCTTGGTTTTCAGGATAATGGATTAACTGTTTCCACTAAAAACGGGAAAGTATATGTTTCACTAGAAGAACGTCTGCTTTTTGAATCAGGAAGCACGGTTGTAGATTCTAAAGGTGTTGATGCATTGAAAAAACTCGCCAAAGTTCTTGAACGCGAAACCGATATTAATGTATTAATTGAAGGGCACACCGATAATGTACCCATTAAAAGCGCAACAATTAAAGACAATTGGGATTTGAGTGTTTTACGCGCAACTTCCATCGTGAGAATCATAACAGCAAATTCTAAAGTAGATCCTCGTGCATTAACTGCCGCGGGTCGTGGCGAATATTTTCCTATCGAAAAGGGAAATACGCCAGAAGCTCGGAAAAAAAATAGGAGAACTGAAATTATTCTAGCTCCTAATTTGGATGAGCTCTATAAAATTCTCGGGAATAATTAACGGGAAAGCAACTTTCGTTTGTTTAAAGCACGCGCTGCGGGAAACCATGATGCAATAGCTCCAATGGTTAACACCGTTATTGAAATGTACAAGATGTCCAATTTTTTAATTAAAACAGGATAAGCATCCACACCATTTATCAGTACAAATTGGAATTTGTCTTGTAGAATCACAATAAGTAATCCAAGCAGCAAACCGCTCAGCATTCCAATTACCGAAATAAGCATCCCCTCCAAAAAAAAGATCATGCGGATGGTTTTCCAGTTTGCGCCCAAACTTTGAAGTGTTCTGATATCGCGCGATTTATCCACGATAAGCATGGTTAAAGATCCCGTTACGTTAAAAATGGCAATCAATAGAATAAATGCAAGAATCAGAAATACACCCCATTTTTCAGCATGTATTATCTTGTATAAAAGTTCATGCTGTTGAAAGCGGTTTTTTACAACAAAGGTTTCACCTGAAATGGATTTAATTTTATCGATTACTTGCTCAACATTCACATCTTTTTTTAGCTGAATCTCAATCGACGAAACTGTCTTTTCTCTGTGAAAAAGTTCGCGTGCAAATTCAATCGGTACAATAATGTAACGCGTGTCGAATTCGGGCTGCACCTCAAAAATACCTGCGGGATGAATGCTTCCCGAATGAAAAGCTTCAGTTGGATTTAAACTAAAACTAGCATTTGCTTTCGGCACATAGATGTTGATGGGTTCATTAATATCTCCCAAGCTCAAGGACAAGGCATATGCAACTCCGCTTCCTACTAGCGCGACAGATGCGTTGCCATTGTGTAAATCAAAACTTCCATTGATAATCATGGAATCCAATCCACTCATTTTCTTAAACTCTTTGCCAACACCTTTTATGGTGCATACATATTGCGCATCTCTGTAATGAAGTAATCCGTTTTCTTCAATAACAGGCATGACGTAAGCAACTCCTTCAACTTGCTTTAATGATGTAAATGAAATGGCGTCGTCTTTGAAGAATTTTGAGTTTTTTGATTCAATATGTATATCTGGATCAAAACTGTTGTACAATCGAACAACCCAATCTTCCAAGCCATTAAACGCAGAAAGCAAAATAACCAATGCACAAGTACCTACTACAATTCCGCTAATTGAAATACCCGAAATAATATTTATGACATTGGTACTCTTTTTTGAAAAAAGATAACGAAGGGCTATAAACAGGGAGAAGCGCAAAATTTAATCGTTTTTTAGCAGACGGTCTATATTCTCCAAATAATCCAAGGAGTCATCAATGAAAAATTCCAATTCAGGAACAATGCGTAATTGATGCCTAATTTTTTCTCCGAATTTTTTTCGAATGTCTTTTTTCAAAAGTTCAATCTGCCCAAGAAGCTCTTGTTGATTCGGAACTTTAAACATACTTAGGTATATTTTTGCATATCCCAAATCTGGGCTAATACGAACTGTTGTTACTGTTATAAACGCTCCATTAAAAAAAGTGC
>CALQJV010000220.1 GCA_943330985.1 Chitinophaga pinensis | reverse complement strand
GTTGATTGACCACACAACGTATTTTGAACATTTGCAGTAACTGAAGGACTTTCGAATGTGGTTACTGATGCTGAACTATTATTTTGGCAAGTTCCAGCAGGAGATGTATATACTATTATATATGTAGTATTCGCAGATGCATTTGAAATGATACCTGTTGAAGGATCAATTTGAGCTGCATCGCTTGGTGCTGTTTGAAAACTATAAATACCTCCAGTAGCAAATCCAATAGCCCCTACTGGAGCTAATGAAGAACCATTATTACAAAATGGGGCAATATTGAATGAAGTGATGTCTGTTGGAGAAACAGTTATGCTTGTTGTAGATGTTCTGATTGACCCATTACAAAAAGCAACTGCAACAGTGTAACGTATAAAATACGTATTGCCAATTGTAGCATTGCTAATTATACCTGTTGTTGCATCAATGGTAGCAACATCTGAAGGAGTTTCATCGAAAGAATATACACCACCACTCACAAAGCCAGCATCCCCAACAGGAGCTTGTGAAACGGGGCCACAAAAAGGATTGTATGAAAATGAAGTTATAGGTGCTGGTGAATTTTGAATAGTCACTAAACCCGAATTTCCTGCTGAGCCGCAAGGCGTAATGAAAGCATCTTCAATACCTAGAAGTTGATAAAATCCTGGAGTTGAAACATTGAATGTATGGAAATATGATACGGAATTGAATGGCACCCCTACTCCATTTAATGTGATTATATCATTTCCATTGGGAGTATAAAAAATATTGTATGGAGGCGTTCCTCCTTCAATGATAAAACCAATTTGAGCAGAGTCTCCTTCGCAAATTGTAATGGTTGTGTCTGTTGTTGATACAAGATTATTATTTTCGAAATATCCTAGGTAGGTGAATATTGGCGTGTTTACTTGTATACAAATTGGAAGAGATGATGTAGCACAACCATTGTTTCCCGATACTTGAGTATAGTAACATCCTTCTGAAACAACACCAATAAAAGGGTTTGTATTCACTCCACCTGGAAACCAAAGATTATTTTGTGCAGCACTCGAAGTTAGAAATGTGGAAGCTGCGCCATAACAAAATGCAGATGGCCCCGATTGTATAACAGTAGGTGTTGCTGGTGCTATATTATTTGTAATTGTAATATCAGATCCATTATCAGTTGCAACAGAAACAGGATTCGAACTAGTTACACGAATTCTGTAACCAGATCCTGATGGAGTTCCATTTGGAATTAATGCATACACAAATCCATCTGAAGCATTTCCTTCAAAACTAAGTGGACTAATTGAAATGGAAGTTGGACTTGAGAAATCACCACTAGCATTAGATAGCTCAGCATTCATTACGTTACCGGAACCAAAAACAAATCCATTGTTATTGAAATTCACAACAATGGTAGATCCAGAACAAAACGCACCGGAAATTGGAAGCGTAACAAGTGTACTACTACCTGTTAAATTTTCCGACTCAGGAATTGCATTGGAAGTCGATTTTGTTGTAAAAGCAATCTCGCTTGCCGAAACAAGTGAAGATAATGAGATGCTAATAAAAAGTATTGCTAGGTAAATGCCTTTTTTCATACTTACAGATTTATGCGAAAGGGCAAAAATAAACAGATTGATGGGATAAAAAAATTAAGGTTACTATAAACTGCATCTTTTTTAATAAAAAATATGAACAACATATAATTTAAGACAAAATAACCAATATCAGAAAACCGGGAATCAAGTCCTAATAAAATCAAAACGACCATTAAATAAAGACTATCGGGCATTTTTAATGATCTACTAAACCAATAAATTACCAAGATGTAGAAAGAATATCAAATCAAAATAAACATCACTCATTTTAAAATAAAATTGGGAGCATGATAGAGTGATATACCTAATCAGCGTGATTTATACATCCAATTTTTAGCCTATAAAATCTAAATGCATAAAGATGCTTTTCATTTGCCCCCAATAAAATGTTAAAAGATTCCTCAATCAAGTGGGAATAATTTAGCGACCTCGTTTGCAACTACTTGTCCCGAAATCAACGCTGGAGGCACGCCTGGTCCAGGCACGGTTAACTGCCCCGTATAAAATAAATTACTCAGCTTTTTGCTTTTACATGAAGGCTTTAAAATGGCTGTTTGCATCAAGGTATTTGCTAAACCATATGCGTTTCCTTTAAATGCACCATAGTCATTCACAAAATCTTGATATGCATAATCTCTTCGAAACTCAATAAATGGACGAATCTCCTCTCCCGTGTGGCTTTCAAGCCGATCCATAATTTTATTGAAAAAATGTTCGCGAACTTCAGATGTATCTTCCAAGCCAGCAGCAACTGGAATCAAAAGAAATAGATTTTCACAGCCATCGGGCGCTCCAGAAGCATCTGTTTGGGTGGTTACAGAAACGTAAAACAATGGATTGGATGGCCATGATGGATTTGTATATATTTCGTGCGCATGTTGATTGAATGCCTGATCGAAAAACAGTGTATGATGCGAAAATGTGGGTAGTTTTTTCTTAACTCCTAAATAATACAATAAACTCGATGGAGCCATTACGCGAGATTCCCAATATTTCGAGGTATAACTTTGGTATTTCTTTGGAAGCAATTGGGTTTCTGTAAAATGATAGTCGGCCGAAGAAATAATTACATCTGCCTCAAAAACTTTATTGGCAGCATGTACTTTCGTGATTTTACCTTTGTCGAATTCAAAACGATCGACGGGTGTTGAAAATTCAAAACTCACCCCCTGCTCTATTGCAACTTGATGCATTGCTTTTACAATTTCAAACATTCCGCCTTCAGGATACCAGGTTCCCAAAATCATATCGGCATAGTTCATTAAACTATAGAGAGCCGGAGTATTTTCGGGTCGAGCTCCTAAAAACAATACAGGAAATTCTAAAATCTGAATGAGTTGAGGATGTTGAGTTACTTTTCGAGCATGTGAAGAAAGACTCTTAAAAACGTCCAGTTTCAATAGTCCTTTTAAAAGATCCAAATCGGCAAATTCCAACAAACTTCGTCCTGGTTTATAAACCAATTTATTAATCCCAACTTCATATTTATAAGCGGCTTCATCTAAGAACTTTTGTAAGCGCTTTCCGCTTCCTGGATCTTTCGAATCGAATAAATTTTTCAGCTCTTCGATATTAGCTGGAATGTCCGAAAAATCATTTTTACCCCAACATACTGTATACGATGGATCGAGTCGTTTCAATGTGTAAAAATCGCTTACCTTTTTCCCAAATCGGGCAAAGTACTTTTCAAATACATCAGGCATCCAATACCAACTCGGCCCCATATCGAAGGTATAACCTTGAGCTTCAAATTTACGAGCTCTTCCGCCAGGTTGATTATGTTTTTCGAGCACCGTAACTTGGTAACCTTGCAGTGCCAGACTTGAAGCCGCCGACATCCCCGAAAATCCTGCTCCAATTACAATTGCAGTTTTTGCCATGATTATTTTACAAATTTTTAGGAATCTAACACAAAAGCAAGTTCTTTTGTTCTATTAATTTTGAATGTATGACTTACCCTATTTTCCGAAAATATAATGATGGATTAACCTACTTCAAAATCAGTTCAGAT
>CALQJV010000219.1 GCA_943330985.1 Chitinophaga pinensis | reverse complement strand
TGTGGGTTCGAAGGCAGAAGCAAAATCGGGAGTTAAGCGCTGAATAAGGGCATTGCGGAAGTTAAGTTTACTCTGTGCCCAAACCGACGTACTAAACTGCATGTACTTTTCGAGTTGAGCCATTCCGTTCGATTCAACATCTTCGAGTTGACAAATTTCATTGACTAATCCTATCGATAAAGCTTCTTCGGGTGTATGTAATTTTCCTTCCAGCAAATTTTGGTATGCTTTCCCGCGACCAATCACAGAACTGTATAAGTGGAAAATAGTTTCGGGAACTACAATTCCAAAGGGAATTTCGTTTAGACCAATTCGGTAACTTCCTTCCGACATAACCCGGTAATCGCAACCCAATGCCAAAACACAACCACCAGCGGGACAATGTCCTGAAATAGCAGCAACAATGGGTTTCGGAAATGACACAATGCGACGAATTAATCGATCGTATATTCTCCAAAAATCAAGGATTTCGCTTTCGTTGTATTGATACAATTCAACCACATCCAAACCAGCAGAGAAAAACTCACCGTGTCCGGTAAGCAAAACCCCTCGAATTTGATCATTGGCTTTCAATTCGAGCAAGCATTCAAGCAGTTCATTCACGAGCACTGCATTAATCGCATTTGCTTTGCCGCGACTTAATCGAACGGTTGCAATGCGATTACTTATTACCAATTGAATTGTTTCCATATGATGAATTTGTTTTTAAAAATAGGCCTTTCGAGCGAATGGACGCATTAAATAATTTTGTTAATAACTGAAATTGGTGTTCGAATAAAAAAAAGTCAATTCTGTTAAATTTGTTTAAATCGATAATTGGAAATGGAATTTATTATATTTCTATTTATCGTACTAATTTAAAAAGAACGTATATGTCTCTTACCCAAGAACAACAACGTGAACTAGATCAACTCAATGAGTTGTTTCGTAAGTTCGATCATCAAATGAATGCTTCTGATGTGCAATCAGATGAGCTTCTTCATCAGTATATGATGGAAGAATTCCCGTTGGTTAATTTAGAAAAAGTGCAATTGGAAGCATTGGCCGAAAAACGTCTAGCACTATTGAAAAAACGGAATACATCTCCCATTCAGAAAGTTTCAACTGATGGCGATATTCAGATAGAATTTTAAACTATTTTCATCAAATTCGAAATCCGAAAGTGACTCATTTTCGGATTTTTTTATGCCTCATACTTAAGTAAACCATGCGCATTTTTCCGATTTTATTTATTCTATTGAGTTTTGCTTTTTCTGATATTTCTAGTCAAACAAATCAAGATTCACTTTTTATTCGCCGCATTTTCGATCAGGCATTAACCGATAGTCGCTGTTATGAAGTCTTGGAACATTTGTGCACAAAGATTCCTGCCCGTTTAAGTGGTTCTGTTGGCGCTGCAAAAGCAGTCGATTATATGTTTCAAGTTTTAAAGGAAGAGAAATTCGATTCTACATTTCTCCAAGAGGTCATGGTTCCTCATTGGGTTCGTGGTTCAATCTGCAAGGTGAATGTGAATCAAAAAGGAGTCGATCCCAAATCGCTTATTGCCTGTGCTTTGGGTGGAAGTGTTGGAGGTAAAGCCAATGCCAATGTCATTGAAGTTCAGCAATTCGAAGAGTTGGACAAATTGGGTGAAGCTGGTATCAAAGGGAAAATCGTGTTTTTCAGTCGTCCCATGGAACCTCGTCACATTCATACATTTGAAGCGTATGGAGGTTGCGTAGATCAACGTTGGGCGGGTCCTTCCAAAGCTGCGAAATACGGAGCGGTTGCAACCCTAGTTCGGAGTGTTTCGCTTCGTGAAGATTCCTATCCGCATACAGGAGCCATGGGTTATGATTCATTGTATCCTAAAATTCCAGCTTTAGCAATTAGTACAAGCGATGCAACTTGGTTAAGTAAAACCCTGAAGCGAAATCCCCAACTTCGGGTTTCTTTGGAAAGCGACTCCCACACTTTGCCAGATACACTTTCTCATAATGTTGTAGCTCAAATGCGTGGTTCGAATAGTACAAAGGAGTTTATAATCACAGGCGGACATCTTGATGCTTGGGACAATGGTCAAGGAGCGCACGATGATGGTGCAGGCTGCGTTCAGAGTATGGAGGCATTGCGCATTTTATCTAAATTGGGATATACTCCGAAACATACTATTCGTGCAGTGCTTTTCATGAACGAAGAAAATGGTTTAAGAGGAGGGAAGCGCTATGCAGAACTGGCCGATTCACTCAAAGAAAAACACATTATCGCCATTGAAAGTGATCGTGGTGGTTTTGCGCCTCGTGGATTTTATGTGGATTCCGATGAGCCTTCCAATATCGCACGCATTGTAAAATACCGCAGTTTATTGGAGCCTTATGGTTTGCACGATTTTAAAAAAGGCGGCGGCGGTTCTGATATTGGACCACTTAAAAAACAGGGCACTTTATGTTTGGGATTTATTCCCGATTCGCAACGCTATTTTGATGTACATCATGCCGGCTCCGATACCTTTGATAAAATCAACAAACGGGAACTTGAATTGGGGGCTGCATCCATAGCAGCAATGATTTATCTACTAGACAAGTATACCGAATAAAAAAGCCCCCGACGAACCATCACAAACATCGGGGGCCAAATTTTAAAGGATGATTGAATTCATGTACAATAATCCTTTGTATTAACATTAAACAAACTTCATTTTATTGCTTCTTAAAAAGAAGAGATTAGAATGAAAAACCATTGATAACAATAGCGTTTGTCGATATTCTAATAAAGAGTAAACATAATAAACAAAGTTGATAAAAAACAAATATATTTTAAAATAAATCTCGGCTTTCCGAAAAATTCTTCTCTTATCATTGATCTATCCATCATGAAATAGTCATTTAGATGGTTTGATTTCATAAAACAACGATATTTTAAAAGGATTACATTTTTCATTAAAAAGCACATTAAAAAATTTGTTTAACCAATTGTTAATCAATTTAAAAATGCTTAAACAAAATAATGTTACTCGCGATGTTTACTATCAATAATTATGGTAACGGGCCCATCGTTAATAAGCGAAATCTGCATGTCGGCTCCAAAAACTCCGGTTTTAACAGGCCTACTCAGTTCTTGAGATATCTGCGCGCAAAAGATCTCATAAAATTTTGAGGCAAATTCGGGTTTGGCTGCACGAATAAAAGAGGGTCGGTTGCCTTTCTTTGTATTTGCAAATAAAGTAAACTGACTAACCACCAAAATTTCTCCGAACACATCTGCTACCGATTTATTCATCAATCCTTGATCATCAGCGAAGATGCGCATGTTTACAATTTTTGCGGCCAACCAAACAACATCTTCAATGGTATCAAGCTCTTCAATACCAACAAGCAAGAGTAAGCCATGTCTTATTTTAGAAAAAACTTCGTCATCAATACTAACAGAAGCAGTCGAAACACGTTGAACAACAACCCGCATATTAATCCCAGGATTCTTTATTTAATTCTTCAGAATGGAGTAAACCCAAATAGGAATTGTATCGTTCTGCAGCAAAATCGCCATGTTCGGCGGCCTCTTTAACGGCACAGCCCGGTTCATTTTCATGGATACAATTGCCAAAGCGACAATGTTCAG
>CALQJV010000218.1 GCA_943330985.1 Chitinophaga pinensis | reverse complement strand
ACGTATAGTTTTACAGATGAAGGTGTGTATCCAATTACACAAGTAGTAACTAGCGGTTTGGGTTGCAGCGATGAAATTACCCATACCGTAACGGTTGAGTTTGGTTCCGAATACTATGTACCGAGTGCCTTTTCGCCAAACAATGATGGCAACAATGATGAGTTTAAAATTATCGGTTCCGAAATTAAAGAGTTCTCTCTCGTTATATTCGATCGTTGGGGAAATGAAATTTTCGTGAGTGACGACATCAACACAAGTTGGGATGGAATTGCGTCTAAAAATAATCCGATGCCCGAAGGTGTTTATGTATATCGTCTTGAAATGCGAAGTAAAACAAACCGAGACATTATTAAGGACGGAGCAATTACACTTTTAAGATAAAAAAAACCTGCATCCCGAGCTTCTTTAAAAATTCCAAAGAAGCATCACCGAGACACAGGTTTTTAAAAGAAAAGGTATTTCTTATTGCTTAACAACTTTTACCACATGATTGGCTCCATTGCCTTCAATAGTTAGTAAATAAATTCCTGGATTATAAGAACTCATGTTGATATCGCGGATCATATTCACTCCATCGCCGTTCACAGTTTCAGATGAAATAATACGACCAGTAATATCAGTCATGCGGAATGTAATGTTGTCGGATGGACTATTCATCAAGACAGAAACATTTAAGTAATCATTAACAGGATTCGGATACGTTTCTACATACAAAGCATCTTCTAACATGGCGGAATTTGATTCTTCGTTAGTAATGCGTGCTGTTTGAATTCCGCAATTTTGAAGACCTAAAACAGCATCAACATCAAAACCATCGCCGTTGCCCGGAAAATTGCTTACTCCAGGAAATGTGACATCCGTAATTTTAATGTAATTAACAAAAGGCAAATCTCCCAAATCGAGTTTGCCATCACGACAAATGGTATTTGTACCAACAACTTCGCCGTTTCCTGCATCTGCAGCAAGAATTACTAGGTTAACAAAGTTAACACCATCGCAAGATCCCTGAATGAGCGCTTTTTCAGGATAATTTCCGCAAGTTCTACTTGCCACATCCGAAAACGATGTTTCAAAAATTTGCACATCCGCACCTGGTCCATTAAACAAGGTGTAAGGGAATTTTAGTACAACCGAACCACCATTCCCTAAAGAGAAAAAGTTGTTGTTTGCGGAAGATGTTGTAACGTCATTCGCATAAAGGTTGTATGGATTTAATGGTAATCCAAGCATGCGTTCTTGGTGGTCGCGTGCTGCAGGCACAGGAGTAGCATTTTCGGTTACACCTTGTGTAGCTTGAGGATCACCTAAAAATCCATTTGCAGCAAAACGAGCTAGGCCTGTTTCAACGGGTAAAGTACAACCGGTGTTGCCACTTACGCCATCAATATCATAGCCATCTCCATCTGCAGCATAATTCGCGGGAGAAGCATCTCTAATACGAAGATAAAGTGCCCAAGGCATGCAGCCTAAATCAAGCGATCCATTATGGCAAATCGGCATTGCTTCGGTAGTTAGTTCGGTCCAGTTGCATAAATCCTGTGAAGCCCAAACGCGTGCTTTTTCAGGATAGGTAGCACATGTATATCCCCATGTGGTTTCAAATACAGTAATGTCATCGCCATCGCCATTGCAAATTGGCCCTGACATTTGTACGGTTACTTCTCCGCCCATTCCGAGTGAGAAGAAATTAATTGGTCCCTGGATATCGCTATTGTCGGGAGCTCCAGTCATTTTCGTTAAGTCCGATCGATCTCCTGCGACAGGAGAAATCAAATCAACTGATTGTCCTTGCGTTGAGCTAATAACGCTACTGATGTACACCTGAGCATCTAGAACAGATGTTGCTGCCACGATCGCGAAGGCCGTGGTCATCATTTTGATTGTGCAATTGTTTTTCATGGTTGTTTAGGTTAATTTATTCTTCAAATGTAGCCGAACTTAAAATTCAAAAAATTTCTAGAATTGATTTTAACTATACTTTAACGAGCGAGTTAAGACGAACAAATTACCAGATGAAAAACTAATGAAAGGACTTAAGAAAAGTCCTCGTCTTGAACAAAAAAGATGTTTGAGAAAAGCACCTGTTAACCCAGGGTTTAAACCCTGGGTAACGAAAAAATACGCCGAAAGTTTGGTGCTGCATCCCCGGGTTTAAACCCGGGGATGCAAAAAAAGACGCAAAAGCGTTTTTTTTAGAGGTTCCGAGCGGATTTAGCTCACAATGTGTTTGTTTTTTTAAGGTGTTCGTGAATCCGCATACAGGCATAAACGAAAAAAGACGCAAAAAGCGTCTTTTTTTAGAGGTTCCGAGCGGATTTGAACCGCTGTACAAGGTTTTGCAGACCTCTGCCTAACCACTCGGCCACGGAACCATTTTGAAGGGTGACAAAATTAGTAATTAAGGTCATTAAACCAAGAAATAATTTTTCAATTTATTTCTTGGTTTAAAATTTCCTATTACTTATCTAATCAATATGTTGAGGTTTTATTGAAGGCCAATTCAATACCAATGCCTTTCAATTTTCCCGAAATGGGTGGATGCAACTTGGTTATTTTAACCTTTATGCCTTCAATTTGATCGAAATCTTTTTGAATCCTATCAATAATCCGTTGGGCCACATTTTCGAGTAGAGAAGAGGGGATTGCCATTTCGGCTTTTACCAATTCATATACTTGCACATAATCGATTGCATCCTCGAGTTTGTCTGAATGGCAAGCTTTCGAATAATCGGCAAGAATTTCCAAATCGACGGAAAAATTTTGGCCAGTTTCTCGTTCTTCTTGATAAACGCCATGATAGGCGAAGAACTCCATGCCTTCTAAGAGAATTTTTCCCATGAAGAATTGCTTGAATTAGTTGAAACGTGTTCTCGTATATTCCAAAGCTGTGTTGAAACGGCTAATTACTTCATCTTTCCCCAACAAAGAACATACTTCAAACATCGATGGACCCGCTGATAAACCTGTAATGAGAATTCGGAAAGCCTGAAGCACTTGTCCAATACCAACTCCTTTTTCTTCCAAATACGCTTTCGATGTGGCTTCCAATGCAGCGGCAGAATAATCATTTGTATTATTCAATGCATCTCTCCATCCTTCAATAATTCCTTGGGTTTCAGGTTTCCATTTCTTACCAAGCGTAGCATCATCAAAGCTTTTAGGTGCTTCAAAGAAGAAACGTGCATGTTCCAAGAAATCATTCACGAAATTGGCTCGCTCTTTCACTAAGCCAACTACGGTCGTAACATATTCCATCGGACGATCAAATCCAGCCTCTTTCAATAATGGCATGAATTCTTTTGCTAAATCTGCATCACTATGCTTTAACAAATATTGGTGATTGAACCATTTTGCTTTTTCGAAATCGAATTTAGCTCCAGCCTTGCTAACTCTTTCAAGACTAAATTGTTGAACCATTTCTTCCAAGCTGAACATTTCTTGCGTTGTCCCAGGATTCCAGCCCAACATGCATAAGAAATTCAATACCGCTTCTGGGTAATAGCCTTTCTCACGGTAACCGCTCGTGGTATCGCCTGTATGTGGATCAACCCAATTCAAAGGTGCTACAGGAAAGCCCAAACGATCACCATCACGCTTGCTTAGTTTTCCGTTTCCATCGGGT
>CALQJV010000217.1 GCA_943330985.1 Chitinophaga pinensis | reverse complement strand
TGCTTTTGCATAACAGGTTTTTTGGTTTCCGCCGTAGCCTTTGTTTTGCTCGTGCCTTATTACGTGGGTAATTCCCAGTTTTTTGGCTAGTTCGGTGGTGTTGTCCTTGCTATGGTCATCAACAAGCACCACGTCATCAACAATGTCGAATGGAATTTCGCGGTATGTTTTCTCTAATGTTTGGGCAGCATTGTATGCTGGCAATACCACCACCACTTTTTTATTATTAAACATGCTGCGAAAATAGAAAAATTTAAGCTTGGGTTTTCATGATATAGTGCCGAAACGTTTCGGTTCATTTAAAGCCAAATTTTTTTCGTGGAATTTTCAATCATCCTAATCAAAAGCGAATTGAATTAGAGGTGACAGAATAGATTGCAGAATAGGAATGCCTGAAATAGATGATAATATTGAAAAATTACGAATTTAATCAGTCTTCAAAATATTTATTAACACGCCCACTCAAAACTGTTCTAAAATTTAGTGATAATTAATTTGCAGATTAGGTTCCTTTTCGTATAATCGCAACTTACATACATTAGATAAAAGCCCATCATGGGAGAGTATAAAAAAATTGAGATAGAGTATATATTAAAGACCTCTCCGGGAGTTTTGTTTTCATTTTTAACAGAGCCAAGTGGTTTATCGGAATGGTTTTGTGATGACGTCAATATAAAAAATAGCATTTATACCTTTGTTTGGAATAAGGATTCGGAGCAAAAAGCGAAACTGCTTTCGTTTAAGGAAAATTTCTTTGTGAAATATCATTGGGTAGATGAACCCGATGCTACCTATTTTGAATTTCGAATTGACGTGGACGAAATTACTGGCGAAACTGCTCTTATCGTAACTGATTTTTGTGAAGATGGAGATGATGAAGAGATTGTTCTAACTTGGAATAGCGCCATTCAAAAATTGCATCGAGTAATTGGTTCTTGATATAGTATCTTTGAGCTTTTATTTTTGATCGCTTGTTAAAACGCATCGACGCTTTTGTATTACGTTCCTATTTAGGTCCATTTATCATGACCTTCTTTATTTCGCTATTCATTCTGTTGATGCAGTTTGTATGGAAATATGTGGATGATCTTGTAGGAAAGGGGCTAGAATGGTTCATCATTCTGAAATTATTGGGATTGGTTGCCATTACCATGATTTCTTTGGCATTGCCTTTAGCTGTTTTGCTTTCCTCTTTAATGACTTTCGGAAATCTGGGTGAATACATGGAACTCACCGCCATGAAATCGTCGGGGATTTCTTTGCAACGTGGAATGCGTTCGGTTCTTGTTTTCTCCTTGTTGTTAAGTGTTTCCGCATTTTATTTTTCAAATAATCTGCTACCAAGAGCCAACCTCAAGATGAAAACCCTCTTGCAGGATATCTCCAACAAACGTCCCGAACTCAATATTAAAGCTGGAATTTTCAATAGTGATATTCAAAATTATGTAATCCGAATCGGGAAAAAATCGAGCGATGGTAAATTGCTCGAAGACATTATGATTTATGATCACTCAAATCATAACGGTAACGATCGTGTTATCATTGCTGAACAAGGTTTTATGGGGATGTCGAGCAATAAACAATACCTCGAACTGAAGCTTATTAATGGACATACCTACACCGAAGCTCAAAAAAAAGGGAAGCAAAGCAGTTCTTACCCCTTTCTTCGGGAGAATTTTAAGGAGGATTTAATTCGCTTCGATTTATCCATTTTCGATTTAACTAAAACCGACGAAAGTGTTTACAAGCGCAATTATCAGATGCTTAACTTGTCTCAACTCGAATTATCGGCCGATACATTACGACGCGCACTGAGCAAAGAGAAAAGCTATTTGTCCACTGTCTTGCTTCATGGTCCATTTTTCGATTCAACCCGAACATACAGCACCGAATTGTTGCCGTTGAACAAACAAAAAATCACAATCGATTCAACTATTCTAAAAGAGGAGGCCCGGAAAGATTCGGTGGTTGATAGTATTTCAGGAAAGTTATTTCGAAGAGCAAGTTTTACCCGAATGATTTCGGAGGGAAAAAAGGATTCTATAAATAAAATCAATAAACAAGAAGTTCCATTTCAATCGGGTTCTTCAATTCAAACAATCGATAATCGCGTTCACTTAAAATCGAAAACCCAGGTTTTGCTGAATTTTAATAAATCCGAACAAAAACGAATTGTTGATGCCGCAGTTAATAATTTGAGAGCGAATAAAAGCACTCTCGATTATTCATGCCAGAATTTTGAGCAAGACCAAGAGCGTATCAACCGCCACGATATCGAATGGCATCGAAAGTTCACGCTATCATTTGCCTGCATTATCTTGTTTCTCATAGGTGCTCCTTTAGGTGCAATTGTTCGCAAAGGAGGCCTTGGAATGCCGGTAATCTTTTCGCTTGTGTTTTTTATCTTATATCATATGATATCGATAACCGGTGAGAAATTAGCGCGCGAAGGAGTACTTTCTGCATTCGAAGGCATGTGGCTTTCCTCCGCAATCTTGCTGCCTGTAGGTATTTTTTTAAGTTACAAAGCCGCCACCGATTCCGCACTTTTCGATAAAGAAGTTTACGTTCGTTTCTTCCGGAAATTGGGACGTAATAAAACAGCATGAGGATACTGCAACTTTGTCCCAAGCCGCTGTTTGATCCGCTTGATGGCGGTAAAATTGCCATGCGCACGTCGGCCGAAGGAATGCAAAATGAAGGTCATGAAGTTATTCAATGGATGATTTCTACACCTCGACATCCTTGGCCTGCTTCCATTCCAAATGAATATCCTTTTCAAGTATTTAATCATTTTACCGATACACGTGTAAAAGTATGGAGTGCATTTCTCAATCTATTTTCGACAGAATCCTATAATTTAATTCGTTTCCGAGACGCTTCATTATTAAGCAAACAAATCAATTGGTTAACAGAAAATGAGGTAGCTCTTATTCAAGCTGAGAGTATTTTCACCCTGACAAACATTCGGGAACTTCGAGCAAATACAAACGTTCCAATTTATCTAAGGGCTCACAATGTCGAATTTTTGATTTGGAAACGCATGGCCGAACAATGTCGAAATCCATTGAAACGTGCTTACTTAAACCTATTATCGAAGCGTTTGAAAACCCAAGAAATAGCTATATGCAATGCGTGTAACGGCATGAGTGTGATGTCTGAAATTGATGCCACATTGTTTCGTGAAGCAGGTGTTCGGGTGCCGATCATTGTAGTGGGTATTTCAACTAATTTGACCCCAAATCAACTTAGCAATAGCTTAGAAAAAAAGCAGCTCTTTCATTTGGGAGCCATGGACTGGTTACCTAATAAAGAAGGAGTGGATTGGTTTGTCCGGCAGGTTTGGCCCGATTTACATGCAGCATTGCCCAATTGGAAATTGGTTTTAGCGGGAAAAGAAATTCCAACAAAATATTCAACTCTTCAACATCAAAATATCCATGTAAAGCCAGCTCCAGATGCAGCCGTTTTTATGCAGGAAGAAGGAATTATGATTGTTCCTTTGTTGAGTGGTAGCGGCATTCGAGTTAAAATTATTGAAGGAATGGCGCTTGGAAAAGTAATCATCACCACAACAATTGGTTTGGAAGGCATTCCTGCTCAAGCGGGAGTTAACATACTCATAGCAAATGAGC
>CALQJV010000216.1 GCA_943330985.1 Chitinophaga pinensis | reverse complement strand
GATAAAACTCCAGTCAACTATGTTCTTCCGCCACAAATTCGTCGTGAAGTTGACGTAACGACAACCAATTTGCAGCAGCTCAATGAGCAATCTTTGCAAATGCGTGTGTGTAATTTGGAAGATGGTGATGCCCGTGCGGTTTTCAAAAACACCAATTTGGATATTCGTCCATACCGCAGAATTCGCATGGAAGTTCATGCGGAATCGATGAATAATAATCAATGGCCCGACAATCAATTAACCGCTTTCATTCGATTAGGTACCGATTTCGTAAATAATTACTACGAATATGAAATTCCATTAAAGCGATGTGCTGATGGTACAACAAACCCTGAAGACATTTGGAATAATAGTTTTGATTTCTTGTTGGAGTCATTAACTAACGCTAAGATTGAACGTAACACCCAGCTATTAAGCAACCCCAATGTAAAATACAACATTCCGTTTTATGTTCAAGACCCGAATCAGCCCGATAATCGAATTACCGTTGTAGGTGTTCCTCAGATTTCCGGGGTTAAAACTATGATGATTGGGATTCGAAATCCGCAAAACGATGAAATCAATCCTTGGCCTGATGATGGTTCCGTTGGTTGTGCGGAAATATGGGTCAATGAACTTCGGGTTTCAGATTATTTTGAATCGGGAGGATGGGCTGCTAATGCACGAGTAACTGCTAAACTTGCAGACCTAGGAACCGTTGCATTGGCTGGAAGTCGGACAACATTTGGATTTGGAAGCATTGAGAAAAAACCGGCCGACAGAGCACGAGCCAATACAACAACCTATAGTTTAATTAGCAATTTAGAATTGGGGAAATTCTTCCCAAAGACCTGGAATATTTCGATTCCACTCTACTGGGAATTGGGCGAAAATATCAGCAACCCACAATTCAATCCATTGGATGCCGATGTGAAATTTCAACGTGCATTGGATTATCAACCGACGAGTGGTGCACGTGATTCATTGACGCAACTTTCGCAGGTTTACTTAAAAAGGCGCAGCATTAACTTTACTAATGTGCGAAAAAACAAAGGGCAAGGTGCTACCAAAGCGCATTTCTACGATGTTGAGAATTTGGATTTCACCTATGCCTTTTCAGATAACTTCCAACGATCGCCTCAGGTTGAATTTAATTACACCAAAAACATTGATGCTGGTTTAGGATATACGTTTGCACCGAAAACAAAATCGTGGTAACCATTTAAGAAAGCGAAGATTTTCGAAAAAACGAAAGCGTTCGACTTAATAAAAGATTTCAATATTGGCCTTACTCCTTCCCGATTAGCTTTTCGATCGGACATTGCCCGCGATTTCAATTCCCAAAAACTTCGGAATACCTCCGATATCGCATTGCTGAAAATAGACACGACTTTTTTTAAATCATTTACATGGAATCGGGTTTACGATATCAAATTCCCATTAACAAAATCACTCCAACTCGATTTCATGGCCACAAACCAAAGTCGCATTGATGAAGAACCTGGAGCAATCAACACCTCTTCAAAAAGAGATTCTGTTATCAGAAACCTCGAAAGTGGAGGACGTAATACCAATTATCAACATACATTTAATGCAGCTTACACCATTCCATTTTCGAAAATGCCCATCTTGAATTGGGTTTCAGGAAATGTGGCTTATGGATCAACGTATGCATGGGTTGCGGCGCCATTGGTTCGCGATTCTGCGAACATCAATAGTTTCGCAAAAAATCCATTTGGGAATACCATTTCTAATTCCAGAAGCATCAATACAAGTGGTCAAGCAAATCTCACCCAGCTATACAACAAAGTTCCCTATCTAAAAAAAGTAAATCAGAAGAAGCCGAAAAACGCAAATGATAAAAAGCCGACGAAAAAACTGAAAGATCCTAAAGATCCTAAAGCAAAGAAAGATTCAACCGAAAAGAAAGAAACACAGTTTGACATTGTTCTTCAAAATGCTGCAAAATTCCTGATGATGCTGAAAAGTGTTTCTGCTACCTACACCGAAACCAATGGAACAGGATTGCCTGGTTTTGTGAATTCTGGCAAGTACATTGGGCGCGATTGGAAAAGCGGCACTCCAACAACCGGATTTTTATTTGGAAGTCAAGAAGATATTCGAGGCTTGATGGTTGAGCGAGGTGCTTTAACACGCGACACCACATTCAACAATGCGTTTACCAAAACGCTATCTCAAAACCTCACGTGGAATGCAACTGTAGAACCCCTTCCCGGTTTGCGCATTACTATCAATGCCAACAGAACGTATTCCGAAAGTTTCAGTACGATTTATAAATACAATGTGAATTCAAACCAGTTCCAAGAAATTAGCACATTAAAAACAGGAACGTTTAGCATGTCGACCAATACTTGGGGAACCGCCTTCGAGAAACTGGATAATAATTTACATAGTTCACAGAATTTCCAACGATTCCTAGATAACCGAAATTCAATAGCAAGTCGACTTTCTACAAATGCAATCAATCCTGCAAATAATTATCCAACTGGGTTTGGAAGTACCCAGCAAGATGTATTGTTGTATTCTTTCATGTCGACTTACATGGGAAATGATCCAACACGGCAAGATTTAACACTCTTCCCTAAAATCCCTAAACCCAACTGGCGAATTACATACGATGGTTTAAGCAAGCTCGAATTCTTCAAAAAATACTTCAAGACAATTTCCTTGAGTCATTCGTACCGTTCTACATTCAACATTGGTTCATTTACCACTAACTTATTGGCCCTTCAAGATCCTAATTCGATTGATCAAACTGGCAATATTATTCCCCAATTAAGCATTTTGATGGCCTCCATTTCCGAACAATTTGGTCCAATGTTAAATGTGGATATGACTTGGAAAAATAGTTTAATTACCAAGTTTGAAGCGCGTAAAACCCGCGATTTATCAATTAGTCTTCAGAACTCTCAGATTACCGAAGTTAACGGAAAAGAATTTACGATTGGATCGGGCTATATTTTTAATAATGTAGAGCTTCCGTTTAAAGTGATGGGCTCGAATAAGAAGATAAAAAGCGACTTAAACTTCCGTTGCGATGTAACCATTCGAACCAATAAAACCGTCGTTCGAAAAATACCAATCGAAGGAGAAACCATTTTCGACCCAATTCTTTCTGCTGGACAGCAGAATATCACCATTAAAACAACTGCCGATTACGTGGTAAATCAAAAATTTACTATACGACTATTCTTCGACCGCACATCCAATAAACCATTTATATCTAATCAATTTCCGAATTCTAATACCAGTTTTGGCTTGAGTCTTCGGTTTACTCTTAACCAATAAAACAAACGAATTTTATAGGCAGTATTTCTTTGAGAATTTGCACCTTGCCCGCAAAACACGTAGGTTTGAAACAAAATTAAAAATCATGAATTTTCCAGAAAATCTTCTTTACACCAAAGATCACGAATGGGTTCGCATTGAAGGCGAAATCGCTGTAGTAGGAATTACTGAATTTGCCCAAAGTGAGTTGGGAGATATTGTATTTGTTGAAATTGACACCGTTGGAGAAACGATCGATGCTGAACAAGTATTCGGTTCTGTAGAAGCTGTAAAAACAGTTTCCGATTTATTTATGCCATTATCTGGTGAAATCACTGAATTTAACGGGCTCCTTGAAACAGCTCCCGAAACAGTGAATAGCGATCCTTAT
>CALQJV010000215.1 GCA_943330985.1 Chitinophaga pinensis | reverse complement strand
GGCAGCAAAGGGCGATAACCTGCAGCATTTTAACAAGAAATAATCTCGATTTTATAAAATTGATGATTTCATTATTTTTAAGCGCTACAATTAATATTTGTATGCAATATCCAATTTGAATTCATGTATTTTGCAGAACGAAATTCGGATATATGCAACTTGCGTTTTCAAAAGGATTTATTCGATACAAAATTGAAGGCCAAGGACCTGCAATCGTTTTTTTACATGGTCATATGGAGAGCTTACAAATTTGGAAAAAGTATTCCAAGAAGCTCTGTGCACGGTTTCGTGTAATTCGCATAAACCTTCCTGGGCATGGAAAATCTTCCGTTTTTTCTGAAACCCATAGCATGGAATTTATGGCTGAAGCGGTGTCGACTGTTCTCCAACATGAAAAAGTTGAAAAAGCACTTGTGGTTGGACATTCAATGGGAGGATACGTTGCTTTAGCCCTCGCAGATGCGCATCCAGAATTGTTTAAAGGACTCATTCTGTTTAGTTCTATCTCATTTGCAGATACAAAAGAACGTCAAAATGATCGAGATCGAGCCATGAAAGCTGCCGATGCACATAAGATGAAGTATATCACTTCGGTAATTCCCAATTTGTTTTTTGAGCGTAGTGGACTTAAAGCCAATAAGCGAATTTTCAAAATGGTTAAGATTGCCGCCAAGCAGCCCAAGGAAGGAATCATTGCTGCGATTCATGGAATGCAGATTAGAAAAGACCGAACCCATGTATTGCAAAGCATAAACGTTCCGATTCTTTTTATTGCTGGGAAAGACGATTTCCTTATCCCACTTGAACGCATGGAGGAAATGAGTAAACAGGTGCCTAATGCAAAACTCATGGTGATTGAAAACTGCGGACATGCTGGATTTTTTGAACAAGAGAAAGAATGCTACAAAGCGATTCAAGAATTTGCATTTGAAAAAATACTTTGATTTTTATAAACTGATTTTTATGAATTTCTGTTTTCTATAGCAGCGAAAAAAAATATCACATGAATAAATTCCTTTTTATCCTAACATTGGTTTTGACCACATTAAGTTCTTGCAACAGAAAAAATGTGAAACCTGAAGTATATAATGACTCGCTTGTTGTGCACCAAATTCGAGTTGTAGAAAAAGCCGATAAGTTGCAAGATGCTTTTGGCTCATACGTGGAAAAAGAAATGCTATACCGACATAAAGAGCTGAGTAATCAAATTAACACTTCCATTTTGGCCGTTGAAACGATGGAGCCTTTCAATGGAGACGACACATATAAAGTGGCTGCATTAGATATGCTCAATGGGTATAAAAAATTATTAAACAAGGAATATAAAGCTGCCGAAAAAATATTGGAGCAACCCGATAGTTTATATTCCGATGGCGATGAAGCACGTCTTGAAATGTTATATAAACAAATTGATAAGCTTAGCTCGACGTTCAATGCAGACTTCAAAAAGGCGCAGGAAACGTTTTCGAAGGAATACAAAATCACGATCAAACCCGAAGTTAAAAAAGTTGATTGATATGGAACATTTACGCTATCCCATTGGAAATTTTAAACTTCCGGAATCTTACCCAATGGATTCAATTAAAGGGTGGATTCAAGATTTGAAGAATCTTCCATTGGAATTTAGAACCATTGCAGAATCACTAAGTGATGACCAACTGAATTCGTCTTACCGACCTTATGGATGGACTGGCCTGCAGGTTATTCATCATGTTGCCGATTCACACATGAATGCTTTGATCCGAATCAAGTTAACTCTTACGGAAGAAAATCCAACCGTAAAGCCATACATTGAAGAGGAATGGGCCAAACTTGCTGATTATTCGCTTCCAATCGAAGTTTCGCTTTCTATGATTGACAGTATTCACAAACATATAACTGCAGTTCTTGAAAGTTTAAATGAAGCCGATTTTCAACGTCCATTTACACATCCTCAATACCAATATACTCGGCCTTTAGCTTATTTATGCGCCTTGTATAGCTGGCATGGAAAGCACCATACTGGACATTTGAAACTTTTATAAATCGAGAGCATCGCTTTTTATTAGTGGTATTCCGTTCGAAGAACTATTTTTGCGACTCAATTTCATTCCACATGAGTGCGCTTAATCAAAATCGAATTGCCGACTGGCTTTTAACAACACCCGAGAATCAAGAAATTACTGTTTCTGGTTGGGTAAGAACCAAACGAGGAAATAAAGACATTGCTTTTATTGCGCTAAGCGATGGTTCCACAATTAACAACATGCAAATTGTTGCAGACCTTTCGAAGTTTGATGAAGAGTTATTGAAAAAAGTACAAACCGGTTGCAGTCTGCGCGTTGTTGGAAATTTAGTTGCATCGCAAGGAGCTGGACAAGCCGTTGATTTATTGGCTTCGCACATAACTATTTTGGGAGAAGCCGATGCCGAAACATTTCCGCTTCAAAAGAAAAAACACACACTCGAATTTCTTCGTGAGATAGCACATCTTCGTCCTAGAACAAACACCTTTGGTGCGGTTCTTCGCATTCGTCACGCTTTGTCATTTGCCATTCATAACTATTTCAACCAACACCACTTTTATAATATTCATGCTCCCATCATTACCGGTTCGGATGCTGAGGGAGCTGGGGAAATGTTTCGTGTTACAACCCTCGATTCATTAAATCCACCTAAGAACGAAGACGGTTCTGTGGATTTTTCTCAGGATTTCTTCGGAAAAGAATCGAACCTCACGGTATCTGGTCAATTGGAATCGGAATTGGCAGCCATGGCATTATCGCGTGTTTACACCTTTGGACCAACTTTCCGTGCAGAGAATTCCAACACAACCCGCCACTTAGCTGAGTTCTGGATGATAGAACCCGAAATGGCGTTTTTTGAATTGGAAGACAACATGGATTTGGCGGAAGATTTTCTAAAATACCTCATTCAATATGCCATGGAGCATTGCGCCGATGATCTTGCCTTTTTAGAAAAACGCTTGTTGGAAGAGGAAAGTCAGATGAAGAAAGAAGATCGAAATCCAATGGCATTGCTCGAAAAGCTAAAGTTTGTTTCTGAGCAGCCATTCGAACGAATCACCTATACAGAAGCTATCTCGATTCTCGAAAGAAGTGGAAAAAAATTCGAATTCCAAGTGAAATGGGGAGTTGATTTACAAAGTGAACACGAACGTTATTTGGTAGAGAAGCACTTCAAAAAGCCGGTAATCTTAACCAATTATCCTAAAGACATTAAAGCTTTTTACATGAAGCAAGATGAAGATGGAAAAACGGTTCGTGCTATGGATGTACTTTTCCCTGGCATTGGAGAAATTATTGGAGGTTCGCAACGTGAGGAAAACTACGAGAAATTAAGCCGTCGTATCGATGAAATGGGAATTCACCGCGAAAGTCTTTGGTGGTATTTAGAAACACGTCAATATGGAACTGTACCTCATAGTGGATTTGGCTTAGGTTTCGAACGATTAATATTGTTTGTTACTGGAATGGGGAATATTCGTGATGTAATTCCTTTCCCAAGAACACCCAAAAACCTGGAGTTTTAAATTATTCCGAAAGAACAAACCGAACATTGCAAGCCATCATTTCGGTGCGCATTTCGGTGCAAATTCCATAACGGTAAACGAATACATTCTTTTTTCCGTCGGGTTGAATCAATTCGTATTCTCCTTCTC